>NZ_BPLI01000079.1:0-7285 GCF_019656175.1 Bacillus sp. BML-BC051 | reverse complement strand
CTTTCTAGCTAGCTTTTTAGAAAGAATAACGTTTTTTGTCACTTGGGGGTAGTGAAAATTCTTAAGTTGATGGGCATGGGGTACCGCCAGCATTTCGGAAAAAAACCACGCTAAGAGAATATATATAAGAAAAGAGCCAGAATTTACCCCGCTAAGAGTAAATCGGCTCTTTAATATATAAAGGATGCACAGAAAAACCTAGAGGGGTTCAGCCGAGATACTTGTAGAAATGGGTCATAATCATACATTATTTTACAAATACATCTTATCTTGAAGGTATATGGATTATATAAAGTTAAAAATATAGTGTTAAACCCAAAAAAACACCATAACAGTGTTCACGGTGTTTTCCATATTAAAAATAAGACTATTATTTAAGTACTCTGAAACTGATTCATATTGTAGAAATATCCATTTTAAGATAATGATACGCTTCAAAATCTTCATTAAATATATCTGTAACTAATTTTATAGCCTCCGTATCATAAAAGCTCTGATATGTCGGCAGCCGAGGGAAAGATGGATCTGTAATGTCAGCTTCAGCGTAGTTTCCCTTATGAATCATCTTAGGCGCCTGATGATGCCATGATCTCGTTAATGTGTCTAGTGGGATAGTCTGTAAGTTATATTTGTTTTCTATTTTTGAGATTTCATTAGAGAAATTCTCTAAATATATATAATTGGTTACAAACTCTTCTTCTCCTTGAATATATTGTTGTGAATAGTGTGGATTAAGATAGTCAGAATCTGCCCCATTCGCGTGAAGATAATGTAAAAAATGTTTAAATGATTTTTTCTTTTTGCATGTACTGTCGTTATAAATAAACTTTCTAATAGGTTCCCACTCTGGATTTTCTATACCTGGTGGAGCAATAAGGGGTCACCATACCCAAAAAAGAAAATTGTACATTTAGACAAAATTTAGACACATTTAAACTGATTCCTGTACGTTAAGGAACCGATTACTTAGTTTACTACTTTTTTTAAAGAATCAAATAGTGAAAATTTCGTGGAAATTTGCTTAACGTAAGTTTTATATCAACTATTACGTTGGAGTACAGCCAAGGTACGTGTATTATCTACTATGAAAATCAGGAATATTTAAAGTATTCTAAGAAGAAGAATTGAGTGATAAGCTACGTTAACTACTTGATATCTTAACTAAGTAAATTATGTATTTAATGTATTCAAGGTAGTGCAATGAGAAGGTATCGAATAACCTTGCTTGGATAAACCGTGTCTCTTAAGAGCTCCTTAAGGCGCGTCCGTTACCTTGAGGGCAACGAACGGTTGTAGACTTCGATGTTGCAAGGATCGTTGTCAAACAAATTGTTTACATGTATTCAATGTAAAACTCTTATTAAATTAAGGTTTTTACTCCTAAGTATAGATAACATGTATATCTCGTCTGTATCCCTTTTTGACTTGCTCTTGATTGACCAAATAAGTCAAAATACCTTTCTAAATTTCCCTCTGATATTCCCCTATTTTATCTTATTCAAACTTGCATTCCAATAACCCATTTCTCATACGCCTGTTTCTAAAATAATAATTTAAATTGGGACCTCTGAGAGATCCCAATTAATTAAAAAGTAATGTCTCCTCTTGTTACATCATTTACAATTTTTATACTAATCCCTCTAACATCTCGAAGACTTCTAAATTATTTTTTTGGTAGTTCAGGGAATAAATAATGTAATATACAGATGGTCAAACGTCTGGATTTGCCTTTATACGGATATATATGCATATACATCGATGGATTAAAGTTTGCCTCAATAATTCCATAAGCATTTTTATTAGCTGCAGGAACTTCTGTATTTTCAATAATCAAATCAATACCACTAATATTTGCTCCAAGTGCCGACACAGCATCTACGGCAATTTTCTTATAATCATCGGGAATTTGATCTGTCATATCAATTGAGTCTCCACCTGTACTGACATTAGAATTTTCTCGCAGAAAAACAATTTCATCACTTGTTGGAATAGAATCTTTTCGATACCCTTGAGCTTTAAGCATTAGGACCTCTAATTCACCTAATTGTATATTTTCTAAAGGTGTTCTATGGTCCATTCCTCTTAATGAATTCAGGTTCTTTTGAGCGACTAACTCTTCAATCGTATGTGAACCGTCTCCTATAACATTGGCAGGAATTCGTAATAAAACGGCAGAAACTTTGCCATCTAGCACAAAAAATCGATATTCTGTTCCATTAATAAATTCTTCTATTAATACTGATGAGTCCTCTTTAAATGCTATTGTGAGTGCTTTTTGATAGTCTTCGTAACTTGCTCCGTTTTCTTTAAAGATAGATATTCCTAAACCATAATTTGTTGTTTTTGGTTTAACGACAAAAGGCTTTCCTGCAAATATATCATAGGAACGTAAGGCTTTTTCTATATCACTAAATTCCTCACCTATTGGTACACGAAATCCATGCTGTTGAAGAATTTTCTTTGTTACTGTTTTATTTTCCATAATTAATGGTGATATATAACTATCTTTACTTGTCATATTCCCATTTTTCACATATTCAACATGATTTCCTAACTGTAGTTTTAAAAATTGATCTTGTCGATCTAAAACGTCTACTTGTAATCCTTGTTGAATAGCATCAAACATTAAAATTTGTGTAGACAACTCCATGTCAGTAAATCCTGATAGTTGATATGGTTTATCCCATGCTTTTTTATAATTTTCTTTAGCAATACGGGAAGCTACCTGACTTTGACTACTTTTTATAATCTCTTTATAAAGTCTTCCAGCTAAAGTCTTACTTGGATCTGTTAGCATTTCTCTCAAGTTAACAAATAAGGTATTCGAAACAGTTATGTCTAACAGCCCTGTTAAATGTTCCATCTCATCAATAATACGCTCAGCATCTGTTTTAAATTGCGTATGTTCTAACGGATGTTCAAGAGCCACTAAATTATTTTGAAAATCACCGATTTTTACCCATTCATCATTATTATCGTCTTGATCAATCCAGAGTAAATAGATGAGGAAAAGATGTAGAAATTCTGCTTGTTCATGGCTAATTCCATATGTTTCAAAAGGATTTAAATCTAGGTTTCTTAATTCAATATAACGAATCCCATGATTTTTTAAATCTGAAACTTGAGGACCGCCCCTTAAACGGACAGATGCATAAAATTCTTTTTCTTCTAATAAAACCCCTTTACTTACCAGCGAAGAAAGATCAGATATATAGTTCTGTAAACTACTATAGGATACTTGAACATCATTTTCATTACTATAACCATATTTACTATTTCTAATGCTTCTTACGGCGTCATTTAAAGGATTTATTTCAAAGAAATTCTTTTCACTACTAGGAGAAGCACCGAAGAAATAAGTTATTAACCATCGATAGTGTAAATAATTCCTTGTGACTTTCAGATAAATTTCTGTTTTAAATTGATGATAATCTTTTATTTCTGATTGTAATTCAAATAATGCCTGAATCAAATTATCGCTAAATTCAAAATTGTAATGAATACCACTAATCATTTGTTTTCGTCGACCATAAGAATTAGATAAATATCGACGATATAAAACATTTTCATGATTATTAAGTTTCGCAATAACAATATCTTCTTCTTTTTCGGGCAACTGTGGTGGCATGCTTAATGGCCAAAGCATTTCGTTATTTCCCATAGAACGATAGGCAACATCATGGATAGCTGCTAAATAATTAAATAAATCTCCTAGTGTCTCAGTAACTGGTGTGATTAATTCCATTTGTGTTTCAGAGAAATCTCGCTGAATATAAGGATGTTCATCTCTTACTGAAATACTTTTGGGATGTTCCGTTTTAGCTAAACTTCCTGATAGGTCAACTCGTTGACTTTCTTTTTCAACTCCAAAACGTGCTTTTAATAAATATGGTTTAATACGGTCATTGTTTAACATTTTTTTCATTTCCATACAAACTGTACCTCCCATCAACTCAAATATTTGATATAGAAATAGCTAAAATTATAACCATTATTTTTTTGAATTTAGCATTTGGATATTAATGGCCAAAGCATTTTATTCTTATCCACGGAAAGAGAAGGGATTTCACGAATAGCTGCTAAGTAATTAATCATGTCTTCTAATGTTTTAGTATTAGGCTGAATATATGATCTTGTATCTCTTATCGAAAACGGTTTAGACGTTTCAGTTGAACTTTCAAATAAGTCAACTTGTCGATTTTCCTTTTCAATCTCATAACGAGATTTTAATAAGGATGGTTTAACACGGTAATTAAATAACATTTTTTTAATCCACATGAACTCTTCCTCCCAATTTATTTGTTTTTACAAACTATATAATATGACAAAATATAACAATCAAAAGCACCCACATCTCTACATGCGGATACTTTTGTTACTATATTTTGCTGTAAACTTAAATACTTCATATGCCATTGGAAGTGGGTATTGTTGTAAATAAGAATCATCTTAAATACTTCATATGGAAAGAGAAATGCTCATTTAAGAAAGTGGAAATAAAGAAGTAGCTATGATCATAGCCCTCCATTTTTTTATAAGTTACCATTTGACTATTTTTTTGAGCGTTCTCTAAGAAAATATGTTCTTCCAATTGTTTCGGATAAAACTCGTCTTGACTACCTTGCATAATAAGAATTGGTGGAATAGTAGCTTCTTTAATTAATTCTGAAGCATCCCATTCTTTCCAAGAATCTTTGTCTTCACCTAAATAAGAGGTGAAAGCATTTATTCCCCATGGTACTTGACTAGGAGTTAAGATTGGAGAAAAAGCAGAAACCGCTTTGAATCTCTTAGCATTTTTCAAACCGATCACTAAAGCCCCATGTCCTCCCATTGAATGCCCCATTATGCTTTCTTCACCTGAAAAATTAGGTACTATAGTCGAAGCAATGGATGTTAATTCATCTACGATATACGAATACATTTTATAATGCTGTGCCCAAGGATCCTGGGTAGCATTTAAATAAAAACCTGCCCCTTGTCCAAGATCCCATGCTGCAACATCAGAAACGTATTCTCCACGTGGTGAAGTATCTGGCATAATCACTGCAACTTGATGTTTTTCAGCCAAACGTTGAAATCCACTTTTTTGACTAAAATTATCATCTGTACAAGTTAAACCAGATAACCACCATATAAGTGGAATTTTTTTCTTTTCTTTATTTGATGGTAAGTAGATACTAAATTTCATATCACATTGCAAGACTTCGGAATAATGGCTATACTTACGTTGCTCTCCTTCGAAAGAACGATGTTGTTCAATACATTTAAGACTCATTATCTCACTCTCCGTAAGTTAAAATCGTACGAATGGATTCACCTTTGTGTAATAAGTCAAATGCCGCATTGATGTCTTTAAATTCTAAATGATGAGTAATAAATGAATCTAAATCAATATCACCATGCATATAATCTTCGACCATTTCTGGAAGTTCAGATCTTCCTTTAACTCCACCAAAGGCTGATCCACGCCATACTCGGCCCGTTACTAATTGGAATGGACGAGTATGGATTTCTTTACCAGCACCAGCTACTCCGATAATAATACTTTCGCCCCAACCTTTATGACATGCTTCAAGAGCGGATTTCATTACTTCAACATTACCAATACATTCGAAGCTATAATCCACGCCACCATCTGTCATTTCGACTATAACTTCTTGAATTGGGCGATCATAATCTGCAGGATTCACAAAATCAGTCGCTCCCATTTTTTTAGCGAGTTCCCATTTTTGGGGATTCAGGTCAACTGCAATAATTCGGCTTGCTTTTGCTTGAACCAATCCTTGAATAGCTGCTAATCCAATCGCTCCTAAACCAAATACAGCTGTTACAGCTCCTTCTTCAACTTTTGCAGTGTTGTGTACAGCACCAATACCTGTAGTCACACCACATCCTAATAAAGCAACTTTATCTAACGGAGCGTTTTCATCGATTTTCGCTAAGTTAATCTCATTAACAACTGTATATTCACTGAATGTACTAGTTCCCATGTAATGATAAAGGGGCTCTCCATTATAAGAGAAGCGAGTTGTTCCATCAGGCATTAAACCTTTACCTTGTGTTTCTCGTACAGCACTACATAGGTTTGTTTTACCAGAACGACAGAATTTACATTCTCCACATTCAGGTGTATATAGTGGAATAACATGATCCCCAGGTTTTACTGAAGTAACTTCATCACCTACTGAAACGACAACACCAGCACCTTCATGGCCTAATACAGCAGGAAATACTCCTTCTGGGTCGTCACCTGATAATGTAAAAGCATCTGTATGACAGACAGAAGTATATAGTATTTTTACTAATACCTCTTTTGCTTTTGGCTCTTCTACATCGATTTCTACGATTTGAAGTGGCTCCCCTGGCTTAAATGCAACAGCAGCTCTACTTTTCAATTGAATCCCTACTTTCTTTTTTTATTGTTTACACCACTAAGATTACACTTTATAATTTTAATTACAATACTGACAAATTTGTCACTATAAACATTTTTTTCGCGAGAGGAAGGTCAAAAATTATGGTTATTCATTATAAGGACAAGGAATTTTTCACTGGAAAAGATTTAGCTTTATCTGTGATAGGAGGGCGTTGGAAAATAGCAATTATATGGTGTTTGTTACAACGTTCGCCATTAAGATTAAGTGAAATACAAAAAAAGCTGCCTGAAGTTAATCAACGTATGTTGATTAGACAATTAAGAGAATTAGAAGACGATAAAATAATTACTCGATGTGTATACCCCGTAGTGCCTCCTAAGGTTGAGTATGAACTTAGTGAAATTGGTCATCAACTAGAGAATGTTGTAACAGCCATCTGTGATTGGGGAGATGACTTTAGTGATTTTGTAGAAAAAGATTCGGACGAACTTAGTTGAAGAAACAAGTAAATATCGATTCATTAAAAATAGTGCGTAATTGTATGACTTAATCCATAAATTTGCATACAAAAAACCGATAACTTTGCATCGAATGCTGTAAAGTCATACGTAACGACTAGTTAAGATAATTAACGAAAATATACGCTAAGTAAATTTCGACATAAAATGAGCCGAATTTCCTACTCTAAGGGGTCCCGCCACATGCCCATCAACTTAAGAACGAAAACAAAATGAACTTTCGTTCAAACAAACTAAAAAACACGTAATGTACTTTTGGTATTGAAAAGTACACACACCAAATAAACTCTAACGAGTTTCATTTTAAAAATTATGCAGCTTTCTTTTGTTTTCCAAACCCATTATACTCATAGACAACACCCATAATATCAAAGATAGTTTTCTTCT
>NZ_BPLI01000078.1:0-154721 GCF_019656175.1 Bacillus sp. BML-BC051 | reverse complement strand
AATGGTAACCTTTTTTATGTATAAGAGTTATTAAGCAATACCGATATACTTTAAAGTTTTTGATGGAGTACTATGATCAAAGAAATGTTGTAAAAATGCGATATCAACACCTGATTTGTATGCACAATATCCCCAAGTTTTTCGAAGTGTATGTGAGCTAATCCCTTCTAATCCAACTTCTTTTGCAGCTTTGTTTAAAATGTACCATGCATGTTGTCTCGTAATAGATTTTGTTCCTTTTTGAGACTTTAATAATGGTTCATTACGTTTCCAAGTTTTACGTTCTTTCATGTAGTCTTCGATCGCGTGCTGTAAGTCTTCATTTACAGCAAACCATTTATGTTTCTTTACTTTTTCATTGTAAAATAAAATGGAATGGCGAACATTTTCATTTTCATCGATTACATCACTAACTTTTAATTGTAAGATTTCACTTACTTTTAAGCCAGAATTTACAGCTAATACGAATAATAAGCCATCACGTTTCGAAGATTGTAAAAGTATATTTTTGATAGTTTCTAATTGTTTTTCATTTTGAATAGGTTGTCCTGCTTGTTTCATTTCACGCACTCTCCTCTTTTATGTGTGTAAAGGAAAGGATTAACTTGTTTCTTACTATAAAGGGAGAGTGTGAATTTCATGTGAACTCCTAGTGAAATTAAGACAAATTATTTGACTTCTTTTACTTTTTGTAAATTAAAGTAGAATACAACACTGTTATTCGTGTTATATACACCGTACTCGGCATGGTGGAGGTCTAAAATGTTTTTTACAATAGATAATCCGAGACCAGTACCACCAGTATGACGGCTACGAGATGCATCTAAACGGTAGAAACGATCCCAAATTTTTTCAAGACTGTCTTCTGGGATAGGGTTTCCTGTGTTTTCGATTTCGACTTTTACAGTATCTTCCATTTCTATAACAGAGACTTGTATTTTTTCTCCATCTGGCGTATATCGAATTGCATTGCTAAGTAAGTTCACAACCACTTGCTCAATACGACTACGATTCGCTTTCACAAATATAGAAGAGTCTACATCTATGTTCACTTGTAAATGCTTTTCTTCCATGCTAAATAATAACTTTGTATAGACTTGTTGAATTAATTCACCGATTGAGAATGTCGTCATATCTAGTTTGTACGTACCTGATTCTAATTTTGCTAATTCTAACATTTCAACAATGAGTCTGTTCATGTTTTCGGTTTCTTCTAAAATAACGTCTGTGTAATACGTCGTATCTTTACTAACGCCATCTTTAATTCCTTCAGCGAAACTTCTAATTACACTGAGTGGTGTTTTTAATTCGTGTGATACACCAGAAATGAATTCTTTTCGCGTTTTCTCTAATTGACGTTCACGTTCAATATCTTGTTGTAATTTTGTATTCGCAACATTTAATCGATCAATTCGGTCTTTTAAGTTTACAGATAGCGTATTAATACTGCCGGAAAGCCCACCAATTTCATCGTCTGCTGTCACAGGTAATTTCTCGCTAAAATCAAAATTGGCCATTTTTTTTGTAACACGATTCATTTTAATCAATGGTTTCACAATGATTTTTGAGTAGTAGAAGGATAACAAAATAATTACTAGAAATACGATGATTAAGGCATAGACATAATAATCCTTTAAAACGAGCATTGCTTCATTAACAGGTTGCAAGGATGCTACCGCAAAAGCGTATTCTTTAATCTTTCCATTTTCCATAATAGGTTTTACAAAGATACTATTCTTTATATTTTCTCCACTATCTAGCAGGAAATGGCTTAATTGCTGTGGGCTAGTAGTGCCATCTCTAATAATTTCTGCAAAATATTGAACGGCTTGTAATGTTTCAAGGTCATTTGCAAGACGAACATCCGCTTTGGATGGAAGCTGTAACTTAGACACAATACCAGTAAACTCAATTTGAGTTACAGTTTTGGATCGACTTGTAAGTCTATTTTTAGCAGGGTTGCCATTAATGGATTGAAAATCTGAGTTGATATATTCGTTTTGCCATCGATTATAGTTTGTCGTCAATTCTATTGGTGTTATGGTGGAATCTTGTACAAAACCGACGACGTTTATCACCCCATCTTTTTTCAGTCCTAAGTTTTCGAATTTATTATATTCTTCGGGCGTTAAAAGATTATTGAGTGGAATGGAATATGGTTTATTATTTTTAGGGTTAATTACATCAATGTAAAAATTATTGTCGCTTTTAATAATGCCGTTCGTATTTAAAAACTGCATTTCGGCATTTGTTTTATCATGAAATTCTTGTTTTAGTTTTCGAATTTCTTCATAACTTTTACCACTTTTTTCGTAATTATCTACGAACTTCTCAAAAGAAGTTTGAACGGTTTTTACCTTTTTATTAATATAAAATTTCTCTAAAAATAGAGATTGTCCTAGGAAAAAAAGGAGGAATATGATTGTAAATAATGTTGATGTTAATAAAAATAGTTTAAAGACTATACTTCTGTTTTTCACTGCGTCACCTCTTGTGAGAAATACTGTAAATGATTTCTTTATTATAACAAACGTTACAAAAAAGTAGAGGAGAAAATCTGTCTCTTCCGAAAGTAGTTTTATATAAAAAGTCACATAAAAAGAACTCGACAGACGTATGACGAGTTCTTTAATGTATTATTGTTGAATTGCTGCATCTAAAGCGATTTCAATCATTTCGTTAAATGTAGTTTGACGCTCTTCAGATGTTGTTTCTTCACCAGTGAAGATATGGTCACTTACTGTTAATACAGATAACGCATTTACACCATATTTCGCTGCTAATGTGTAAAGAGCAGTTGTTTCCATTTCTACTGCTAGTACACCGTAATCTCCAAGTTTTTTAACCATGTCCATGCTTTCGCGGTAAAATACATCTGCTGTTAAAACGTTACCAACACGAACGTGTAAGCCTTTTTCAGTTCCAGCATCGTAAGCTTTCTTTAACAGGTCAAAGTTTGCAGCTGGTGCAAAATCAAAACCTGGGAATGTTAAACGGTTCATATTAGAATCCGTACAAGCTGTCATTGCAATAATAACGTCACGTACTTTTACGTCTTTTTGAATCGCACCGCAAGTTCCAACGCGAATTAAATTTTTAACTCCGTAGCTTTGGATTAATTCGTTTACATAAATAGAAATAGAAGGAACACCCATACCTGTACCTTGAACAGATACGCGTTTTCCTTTATAAGTTCCAGTGAAACCTAACATACCACGCACGTTATTATAGCAAGTAACGTCCTCTAAAAATGTTTCAGCAATATATTTTGCACGTAATGGATCACCAGGTAATAGAATAGATTCAGCAATTTCGCCTTGTTTTGCTTCAATATGTACACTCATGAAAAGTCCTCCTTATAATGTATTGATAGAAATCAATATCATTTGCATTATACACTATCAATCCTTTCAATTAAAATCTTTTAATTATTTGTAATATGTGCAAAGCAGGAGGATTTCATAAATCATAATCTAGAATATATATGTAAGAAGTTTTGTATGAACAGAGACAATAAAAATGGTAGGTGATGTTTTGAAAAATCTTGTCATTGGACTTGTTGCTTTGCTTTTTATTGTAGTAGGAGGATTTTACATAAAGAAGTATCAGGAAACTACAGAGACTGTAGGTGATGTTCAGGAAGTAAAATGGGATGTGTCAAATGGAAAAGGAAATGAGAAAGTAGCTATTTCGTTTCAATTACTAAATAATAAAAATAACGAAGTTCGTGGTGTGAATGATCAAATTCGGGCAGTTATTGTAGACGGACAATTAAAACATGTACAACAAATGAAACCTACATTTGCAGGGAATGGATCATATAAGGTTTCTTCCAAAATAGTGAAAGATGAAGGATATACAATATTTTTATATGAAGACAAAAATAAGTCTGTAGAATCATTTGCAAAGAAAGATTTTGGGAGAGAAATAGAGGAGAAAAATAAGAAAAAAGTAAAATTTCCAATCGATAGTGTGCTTACAAAAAAAATAGGGGAGTATGAAGTTTCTCTATTATTTGGTGCCTTGCATCCGAATGAACCAGCGACGTTAACATTTCAATTCCAAGCGAAAAAGGGTGAAAAATTGAAATTACATTCAGAGAGAGGAGAAGTAGAGGCGCTCTATATCGTGGACGAAACAAGAGAGAACTTTTTATATGCAATACCTGTGGATACAGATGAGCAATTACAATATCGTATTACATTTCCTGTCGAAGGAACGTATAAAATATGGGGAGATTTCTATATAAATGGTAAGAAATATGAAAAAGAATTTATTGTACAAGTTCAAAAACGAAAAAACAGCTAAATGTTTAGCTGTTTTTTCGTTTTCCTATTAATTTTGTTACAGAGAGCATTGTAATTGGTAAAGAATGATTCTTTCTAAATGCTAAATATTTGCCGCTCCATGCTGGTTTATATTTTTCTTTAAAATGACGTAGCCCGCTGAAACTATACGTATAACGAACATTATTAAAGATGGCAGCAGCAACTCGTTCAGACCAGAAAGATTGTGTCGATAAACCTACATTTGAAAGTGGTGCCATACCAATATTAAAGGAATGGTATTCATTTTCTTTGGCCCACTGGAATAGGTGAATGAAAATTGCATCCATAATGCCACTAGGTGCATCTGGATAATATCGCATTAAATCAACAGACAATGATCCGTCTTGATATACCGGCATAAAGGTTGTAAATGCGATGATTTTTCCATCTGCATCAGATAATGTAGCGATAGGTGCTCGGCTAATATATTCACGATCAAAGTATCCAAGTGAAAAGCCTTTCTCTTTTTTACCACCGAGCCATGCCTCTGAAACTTTTTTTAACTCTTCATAAAGTTCATCTGAGAATGGTGGCTGGTGAATAGAGAATGTATAGCCTTCTCTTTCAAAACGGTTGAAAGTCGCTCGCATACCGGCGCGTTTTTTTCCTGTTATTGTAAATGTATTTAAATCAACGACAGCTTCTTCACCAAGCTTAAAGAAGTTATAACCAAAATCATGATATAAACTCATCCATTTACTTTCGATTTGGTAGAATACACAAATGTATCCAAATCGGTCAGCCTCAGCTAAAAACTCTTGTAACACAGTACGATAGGAGGAAGGATCCCCAATTGGATCACCTAGCACAACAAGACGTTTTCCCGTTATAGAGAAGAGAAGGAGCGCTTTCCCATCACTACTGAAGAAGAATTGTTTATCCCCTAAAAATCCTAAATGACTAAGTACATTTCCGTCATGTTCATCTAAGAAGTTTTGCAATCTTTTATCATTCGCTGGTTGCCCGGGAAATTCATTTCGATAACGGTTGGCAATGAGTGAGCCAATCAGTAAAAAAGTAGGAACGAAAAAGGCAGCTGCTAATGCACTTCGTTTCACTTGTGTAATATTACGAACGACAAAATCAGGTTTAAAGGCTTCTTTTGCACCTGCAAATAAAATACCTAAGTTTTTATATAAATATAAAGTTATAAGTAGGAATATAAAAACTTTTACCATATCAGAAAGTGAGACTTCCATTTTCTCGCGTACAAATCTTTTACGAAGCATATATAATACAGCGAGTACGATTAATAAAATAAACGTTTCTTCAATATCAATTCCTTTTAGCGTATTAAAGATTGCTGCTCCGATTAAAGAAATAATCGTCATATAGTAAGAACGTTTTGTTCCATAATATATGCCTCGTGAAAGGATTAGCAGGAGAATACCAAATGTTAGTGATAAGCTAAAAGAAAATTGAATAAGAGGTTTTGGAGCTAGAATATGTAAGGCGTGTGCTCTGTTTATACTTGTTGGTAGAATGGTCGATAAAATAACCATTAGTCCAGCAAATACTGTTAAGGCAGCAGATGCCCATGAACCTAATTTTCCTAGAAAATCACGCTGCAAAGTCCATATAACACCAGTTGTTTCTAATGCAGGCGCAATAAAAGGTTTATCTTCAAACTTTTTAATGGCCACGCCTGTCATTTCAAAAGCTGCAAAAATAAGACCAAGACAGAAAGGTAAAATGTAATAGACGAGGCGATATAATAACATAGCAGGTAATAATACGCCTGTATCAATGCCATACTGTCCGAGTCCAGTTAAAAAGACAAGATCAAATGAACCAAGGCCACCAGGCACAAGACTCACAACGCCAGCTAAAGCAGCAATTACATACACACCTAAAAACTTTTGAAATTCGATATCGATGCCAAATAATATTAATATGACGTACATAACAATACCAGCAGATACCCACTCGACTAATGAAACTAATGAGTATAAAACAGTTGGGTTTTTCTCTTCTGCTTCTTCTTGTCCTTCGGTTTGGTTTGTTTTTCTATTTTTAAGTTTAGAAAAACCGATATATATAGGGACGAAAAGAGCGAAAAAGATAAGAACAGGCCATAGCCACGGTTTTTCATGCAAAATAAAACTTGTGTCTAATATTCCAATAAGACCGAGGAATGAAAGAATGGCTAATCCGTTAATAAAAGCAGTTGTCATCCAGGCGATACTTTTAATAAGTTTGCCATTTTCTTTTATGTATGGACGATAAAGCATTGTGCGTACACCAGCTCCAACGAGACCACCAAATCCAATAAATCCATTTAAAGTATTAGCAATCCATGAGATACGGAAAATCTTTTGGACTGGTATATCAGCTTTTAAATAACGAAGCATAACATAGTCATAAAAGAACATTGTTGATACGGCAAATGCGCCAAGTGTAATTGCTAAAAAGACTCCTCCGGTTGGAATGTTTTTAATTGTATTGATTGCTTCTAAAAAAGAAATGCCTGCTAATTCTTTTTTTGCTTGAAAGAATACAATTGTTAATACAACAAATGGGAAGATAATTTTCCCGATTTGTAAGAAACGTTTCCATGAAAACGACATAAATACAACTCTCCTTGTATAAGAAAACTGAGACAATAATATTATTATGACAAACTTCAAGAAAAATAAAAAGGTAAATTCCTGTATAGGGAAGCTATTTTTTATAACGGTTATATTTAAAAGAGTATTTCGTTTGTCAGAAAATTAAGTTAAAATGAATTGAAAGAAGGAAGAGAGGGGAAGCAGATGATTATAATAGGTTATGCGGGATATGAGTTAGAGAAAGCAAAGCCTAATACATCAGAAGATTTCTTTAATAGATCTGAAGTGACATATATATTAAATAATAAAGAGAGAACTTTTTCTGTTTTATACGTTCGATATTTTGAAGAAGTTTTACAAGAAATTACTCCTTTTGAAGGAAATCCAGTATATAAAGTAGAAGAACAAGACATATATTTACGGGATATTGTAGCGATATGTTGTTTACTGAAAGAGAATGAGCATCGCCTGCGAAAACGTTTGTATGTAAATAATATAGAAGAATTCCAACAATATTTTGATGAGGGAACAGTGGTGAAAGTACAAGAAATATTGGCTGAATTACATAAAAATAAAAGAGTAGAAATAGCGTGAAATGGCAAAGGAGAGGGAAAAATGTCTAATCTTATGGTTGAAAATCAAACGGAACAAGTTTCTATGTTTTTAGAAGATGTTATTACACTGATAACCAATTATGTAAATTATCATACGTTACCTTCTTTATTAGAAGAAACACCGGCAGGGCACGAGCAATATTATAAAGGGTTATTAGCATCAATGAGACGTCTTCTCGTTTTTTGTGAAGAAGGGCATGATGCATGTTTTGTTTTGTTAAATAGCCAGCCATTTCGAAAAACAGCAGCTGAAAAAATTTTATATAAAATTTATCATCAAGTAATTGCAGAGTTTTTCTCACCAAAGAGTGATCATTGGTATGAAAATAGTAGGTCTGCCTATACAGGGAAAAACTCCATCGTTTTTCAACAAACGCCACCAGCGTCTGTAGAGCAAGTGATGAAGAGTTTAGAAGGTAAATTTCAATTGATGCGTGAAGAACTAGAATATTATGAGACGGATTACCAAACAAAGATGTTACACAAATATTAATTGCGAAAAAGAAGCTAAGGGAACTTAGCTTCTTTTCCTTTTGTAAAGTTATATAAGGGATTTCCTTTGAATATATTTATGGGGATAGCATTAAGGAGGTGTAACATGAGTCAGCAAGGTGTATTTACAGATTACTTTCATGAAGTAGAAAGCTGGTGTGAAAGTGTTCTTCACGTATTAGATAGCCGTGCAATGGAAGTGTATGATGTCCATATGCTTGCTTATAAAATTCAAACGTTATTAGATCGTATGAAAGAGCATGAGTATGATACAGATGCAGAGTTTATGTATGAGATAAGTGATGATGTAGAACATATTCAGCATCATTTGCAGGAAGTATTCGTGCAAGGAGAAGAGGAATATGAACTATATGAAAGAGGGGATAGTGAACGAGCTGTTCCAATTGGAGGGCACACACTTCCACCATTACCTTATCCGTATAATGCATTAGAACCTTATATTTCTAGAGAAATTATGATGTTACACCATGATAAACATCATCGCAGTTACGTGGAAGGATTAAATAAGGCAGAGAAGATGATGGAAGAAGCGAGAAAAACGAATCAATTTGATTTAATTAAGCATTGGGAAAGAGAAGCGGCTTTTCATGGATCAGGTCATTACTTACACACGATATTTTGGAATAACATGAAAAAAGATGGCGGCGGAAGTCCAAGAGGGGCTCTTTCGCAACAGATCGAACAAGATTTTGGGAGTTTTTTACGTTTTCAAAAACATTTCACAGAAGCAGCCTCTAAAGTAGAAGGATCAGGATGGGCGATTCTCGTCTGGGTGCCACGATCTGGAAGATTAGAAATTTTGCAGAGTACACTTCATCAATTATTTACACAATGGGATACCATACCGCTCCTCGTACTAGACGTGTGGGAACATGCGTATTATTTACAATACCAAAATCGAAAAGATGAATATATTAAAAACTGGTGGAATGTTGTAAATTGGCCTGATGTCGAAAAAAGATTTGAAAGTGCGAAACAAATTGAATGGACACCGTATTAGACGCAGGTTTTCTGCGTCTTTTTTATTGGGAGGGACAAGAGATTTCGTTCATATTTTAAAAGGCCAAGCATACACTTGTACAAAAAGTGCCAAAAGGACGTGGGGGGAAATATGAGACGAATTTGTGTAATAATCATGCTTCTTATTATGTACGCAAGCGTTATGCCAATTCCTACATATGCAAAGATGAACAGTAATGTCAGTGCTCGAAATGCTGTATTAATGGAACAACAGTCAGGTCGTGTATTATACGGGAAAGCAGAACATGAGTCACAAAAAATTGCTAGTATAACAAAAATTATGACAGCGTTGTTAGCTGCTGAATCAGGAAAAATGAAAGAAATGGTATCGGTTAGTAATGAAGCGGTGAGAGTAGAAGGCTCAGCAATTTATTTAAAACCTGGACAGAAAGTGAAGTTAGAGGATTTAGTATACGGACTCATGCTTAGATCTGGTAATGATGCAGCACAAGTAATTGCTGAAAATGTAGGAGGGAGTATAGAAGGGTTCGTATATTTAATGAATGAAAAGGCGAAACAAATTGGAATGAAAGATACTCACTTTTCAAACCCACATGGTTTGGATGGAGATGGGTCCCATTATTCGTCGGCCTATGATATGGCACTTTTAACGAAGTATGCAATGGGGAACGAAACATTTAAGAAGATTTTTGGGACAAAAACGTATAAATCAGATTCGTGGGATTATCCGTGGAAAAACAAACATAAACTCGTGACGTCGTATTATGAATTTGCAACAGGAGGAAAAACAGGTTTTACGAAGAAAGCAGGGCGGACGCTTGTTACAACAGCATCAAAAGATGGACTAGATCTAATTGTCGTAACTTTGAGTGCTTCTAGCGATTGGGATGATCATATGAATTTATTTGATAAAGGTTTTGAACGTTTCAAGCAAACGAACGTTGTAGGACAAGGAGCCCTTGCTGAAATAACTGAAAAGAAATATGCCAATCATGTTTATACGAAAAATAGTTTTGCGGTGCCATTAACTGAGCAAGAAAGAAAGGATGTCGTATTAAAAGTTGAACTCGATAAAAGTGCAAAACTTAAGGATGGCGTAAAGGTTGGGAAGACAGAAATTTATGTTGGCAATGAGAAAGTTGGAGAACGGAATTTATTTTATAGTAAACGAAAGTTAGTAGCTACAACGGGAATGTACTGGAATAATGTGAAAGAAATTTTTTCTCATATGATAGGTGTTGGGAGCAATGGTTAATCTCGTATGGGTAGCGATGGCAGTCATAGGGATCGTATATGCCATGATAAATGGAACGATGGAAGCAATAAATAAAGCTGTATTTGACGGAGCAAAAGACGCAGTAACAATTTGTATAGGACTCATTAGTGTTTTAGTATTTTGGCTTGGTTTAATGAAAATTGCAGAGGAAGCAGGGTTGTTAAAAAAGTTAGTGTCACTTTTTATGCCGATCGTAAAAAGATTGTTTCCAGAAATACCGAAAGATCATCCGTCAATGGGATTTATTTTATCGAATATGATGGCAAACTTTTTTGGATTAGGGAATGCAGCGACCCCTCTTGGTATTAAAGCGATGGAACAATTGAAAGAATTAAATGGAGGGAAGGATTCGGCGAGCCGTTCTATGGTAACGTTTCTCGCGTTAAATACATCAGCGATTACTTTAATTCCTACTACTGTCATTTCGATTCGAATGACGTATGAATCAGCGAATCCTACTGAAATTGTTGGGGTAACATTCATTGCACAAGTACTCTCTATGATCGGAGCGATTTGGATTGACCGCTATTTTTACCGAAGAAGGAGTAGGAAGGGGCGGAAAAAATGAGTATTGTAAATACAATTTCATTATGGGTAATCCCTTGTGTAATTGGTTTTATCCTTTTATATGGCACGATAAAGAAAGTGCCAACCTATGAATCGTTCGTTGAGGGAGGAAAAGAAGGAATTCAAATTGCAATCTCCATTTTACCGTTTATGGTTGGGATGCTTGTATCTATTTCTATATTTCGAGCTTCAGGTGCATTAGATGCAATGATATCAGTAATGAAGCCGATGTTAGATTTAATTCATGTCCCAGCAGAAATTGTTCCACTAGCACTTATACGCCCTATTTCAGGCTCTGCAGGTTTAAGTATTACGACCGACTTAATTGCCACATATGGGCCAGACTCGTTTATTGGAAGATTGGCTTCTACGATGCAAGGGAGTACAGATACGACTTTTTATATTTTAACAGTATACTTCGGAGCTGTTGGAATTAGAAAAATGGGAGATGCATTAAAAGTAGGACTTTTCGCCGATTTAATAGGAATTATTTGTTCGATTGTGTTTGTTTCTTTAATGTTTAAGTAAGGCGGCTATTCATTTTTTATGATATTTCGCTTATAATACGTATACGACCACTATTAAGGTGTTGCTTAATAGTGGTTTTTTTATGCGGTATTTTTGACAAAATGATGAACTTTTATTGTGAGCAATATGAAGAATATGGACAATAATAAAAGGTAAAAACATGATTTGCCCTTTATATGTTTATTATCATCGCTATGTTGTTTAAGTAAGATGAAGCGAATAGCCGTCAAGCGTATGCGGTTGCCAAGTCTTTCTAATGTAAGGTAAGATAAATTCGAGGTGAAAAAAAGAAATGGAACGATTACAAAAAGTGATTGCGCAAGCAGGTATTGCATCGAGAAGAAAGGCTGAGGAATTAATTCAGCAAGGAAAAGTAAAAGTGAATGGAAAAATAGTGAAGGAGTTAGGAACGAAAGTAACTCCTCAAGATAAAGTAGAAGTAAATAACATCCCTCTTGAAAAAGAAGAACCTGTTTATTTTTTACTATATAAACCAACTGGCGTAATTTCAAGTGTATCAGATGATAAAGGAAGAAGTGTTGTAACAGACTTTTTCCCTGAAATTAGACAACGTTTATTCCCAATCGGACGCTTAGATTATGATACGTCTGGCGTATTATTGATGACAAATGATGGGGAATTTGCAAATGTATTAATGCATCCGAGATATAAAGTTGAAAAAACGTATGTTGCAAAAATTAAAGGGCCATTAACAGGTGAGAAAATTCGCATGTTAGAACGAGGTGTTGCATTAGAAGATGGGAAAACAGCGCCAGCACAAGTGAAAATTATTTCTTGGGACAAGCGTAAAGAGACTGCGATTGTACAATTAACGATTCATGAAGGACGTAATCGTCAAGTACGCCGCATGTTTGAAGCGTTAGATTGTAAAGTAGTGAAACTAAAGCGTGAACGCTATGCCTTTTTAGAAGTGGGTAGCTTGCGCCCTGGTGATGCGAGAGAATTGTCACCACATGAGGTGAAACAATTACGTGCATTGGCTTCTACAAAGCCGCGCTAATCGATAGTGTGAAACTTTCACCAGTGGAATGTTCCGCTGGTGATTTATTAAAACATACATATATTTATCACTCGTCGAAGAGAGGGGAGACAATATGAAAAAAAATCGCTTATTATTTCGCATTATTATTCTACTCATTTTATGCGGTGCTGTAGGATTTACACTTTATCAAGGATATTTCACTAAAGAAGAGAAAATGCAAATCGGAAAAGAAGCACCTAATTTTGTTGTAACAGATTTAGAAGGAAAGAAAATTGAATTAAAAGATTTAAAGGGAAAAGGTGTATTTTTAAACTTTTGGGGCACTTGGTGTAAACCGTGTGAAAAAGAAATGCCTTATATGAATGAATTATATCCAAAGTATAAAGAAAAAGGCGTTGAAATTATTGCGTTAGATGCAGATGAAACAGATATTGCTGTTAAGAATTTTGTGAAACAATACGATCTTAAGTTCCCAGTCGCAATTGATAAAGGTGGAGAAATTATAAAAACGTATGGAGTAATACCATTACCAACAAGCTTCTTGATTGATAAGGATGGTAAGGTGATTCAAGAGATTAAAGGTGAACAAACGATAGAACAATTAGAGGAGTATTTAAAGAAAATTACTCCGTAATAAAGAAAGCCTTTACATACGAGGTGCATTCATATAGTGCCTCTGGTTTAAAAATTCTGAGTATTGCGGTAACTTGAGGTTAGAATATACAATAGTACATATAGATACAGGGGCGGTGAGAGTGTTGAAAGAAATTAAGTGTGAATGTGGACATGTTAATCCAATAGGAACTGTTTTTTGTGAAGCATGTGGGAAACCATTTGAAAGCAATGAAAATATAAAACTATTGGATATGCGCTATGAGGGAAGTGCTCGGAGATCTCTCACGCAAACAAAAACGATAGTCGATAAAATTTGGAGCTTTTTCTCTTCTGTAAAAGTGGGTGTATGGCTCATTGTAATTACTTTAGCTGCATCGGCGATTGGAACTATTTTTCCGCAAGAAATGTACATAACTCCAGGGATTGCACCAGCTGAATATTATAAGCAAGAATATGGATTTTTAGGGCAATTATACTATCAATTAGGATTTAATAATTTATACGGTTCGTGGTGGTATATGATTTTAATTGCTTCAATTGGTATTTCACTTGTGATATGCAGTTTAGATCGTGTCATTCCGCTTTATAAAGCCTTAAAGAAGCAAGGGGTGAAAAGACACCCTAGTTTTTTAAAGAGACAAAGATTATACGGCACTGGTACAACGCAAGATGGTGATTTGGAAAAAATCCAAATGAATTTAAAGAAAACGAACTATAACGTGAAAGTGGAAGACGGTAACATTTTAGCTGAAAAGGGACGGTTTTCACGCTGGGGTCCATATGTGAATCATATCGGTCTCATTATCTTTTTATTCGGTGCAATGCTCCGTTTTTTACCGAGTATGTACGTAGATGAAGCGCTTTGGTTACGTGATGGTGAAACGAAAGAAATACCCGGAACGGATGGACAATACTATTTAAAAAACGAGAAGTTTATAAAGGAAGTTTATGATAAAAGTAAGGACAAGGAAGTTTATGATGAAGCGATTGATCGTGTAGGCGATAAGATGATTGCGAAAAACTTCCAAACGAATGCTGTATTGTATAAAGCGGTCGGCGAAAATATAGCAGGACAAAAACCGAAATTAGAAAAAGTAAAAGAAGCGGAAATTCGAGTAAATGAGCCAATGAAATTTGATCGATTTGCTGTTTATCAAGTGGATTATAAAGAAAATGAATTTAAAAGTATGTCCTTTAACTTGCAAAACAAAGAAAATAATCAAAAGTGGGGACCGATTAAAGTTGATTTAACGAATCCTACAGAAAAATATGATTTAGGAAACGGTTATTCTTTAGAATTATTAAGCTATTTCCCTGATTTTTATTTTGATGAGAGTGGAAGACCAAATACAAAAACGAAATTACCAAACAACCCTGCATTTGTGTTTAAAATGTTTACGCCTGAAACACCAGATGGTGAAGTGAGTTTTGTTGGTATTCAGCAAAATATAGAACCTGATGGAAATAATAAATATAAAATGTCGTTTGCAGGTGTGGAAATGCAAAATGCAACAGCACTTACTGTAAGGAAAGATTTAACGCTTTGGATTCTCGGTATTGGAGGATTTATATTTATGGTTGGTGTCATTCAAGGGATGTATTGGAATCATCGCCGTATTTGGATACAACGCGTTAATGATGAATGGTGGATTGCAGGACATACGAATAAAAATTGGTTCGGTTTAAAGAAAGATATTGAAAGAGTACTAGAAGGTACAGCAATTCCGCAGCCAAGCGATAAAGTAGTAGATAAAAAAATTAGTTAAGGTGGGGAAACGATATGGTGCAAATAAGTAGTAACTTTCTCTTTACCGCATTTATTTTATATTTAATTGCAACTCTATTTTTCGGAGGAGCAATTAAAGAAAAAGGTCATAAATGGGCAAATATAGGAATAACGATTACAATTTTAGGGTTTATTGCACAAACAGTATATTTTGTTACGAGATGGATTGCATCAGGACATGCACCGGTTAGTAACTTTTTTGAATTCGGTACGTTTTTCGGCATGATGCTTGTCGGAGCATTTATTGTCATGTATTTTATGTACCGTGTAAGTATAATCGGACTATTTGCATTACCAGTTGCGCTTTTATTAATTGCCTATGCGAGTATGTTTCCGCGGGAAATATCTCCGCTTATTCCATCTTTAAAAAGTAATTGGTTACATATTCACGTAACGACTGCGGCTGCAGGACAAGCAATCTTAGCGATTAGTTTTATTACAGGCGTTATGTATTTATTGAAAAATGTAGATCAATCAAAAAGAACGAAACGTACATTTTGGTTAGAAGCGGTCGTGTTCACACTTGTTTGTACAGTTGGATTTATTGGAGTAACAACGGTATTTTCTAGTATGAAATATGAAGCGAAATTTCAATGGATTGATAAAAATGAACAACAAGTGGAGATGAAGTACAACCTTCCTGCTTTAGTTGGACCGCATGAAGGGAAGTTATTGACAGAAAATAAATTAGAGCCGACAGTTGAAGTTCCAGCGATTGTAAATGCGAAAAAATTAAATACTGTAATTTGGTCTGTGTTAGTAGGAACGTTACTTTATATTGTATTAAGACTTGTTTTACGGAAACGAGTATCAGCGGCGCTTCAGCCGTTAGTAAAGCATACGAATAGTGATTTACTAGATGAAATCGGATATCGATCTATTGCAATTGGATTCCCAGTTTTCACATTAGGTGCATTAATTTTTGCGATGATTTGGGCACAAATAGCGTGGACACGTTTTTGGGGCTGGGATCCAAAAGAAGTTTGGGCGCTTATTACTTGGCTCTTTTATGCGGCGGTATTACATTTACGTTTATCAAAAGGGTGGCATGGAGAGAAGTCAGCGTGGTTAGCGGTAATTGGTTTTGCGATCATTATGTTTAACTTTATTGTAGTAAACTTAATTATCGCGGGTTTACATTCATACGCATAGAGAAATAAAATAGGAGAGTGAATGTCACTTTCCTATTTTATTTTTGTCAACTTTTCTTCTTTTTTGAGAAAAACATGACAAAGTAGCGGTTGATTTTGTAAAATGATGTCGAGGACATTATATACTGTTCAAAAAAAATACATAGTTTTGGAAAAAAATTGAACAAACTTTATTATTCTTGTGAAGCATAATATGGAAAGCGAAACATTTAGAAGATTGCTTAAATAAACGAGAATAGCGCAACATAATAGTGTAGAAGGGTAGGTGTAAACCGTTGTCGTAAAAGTACGCAACGGGTAAAAATGGAAAATGAATCAAGAATTTTAATTGTAGACGATGAGGATCGTATTCGTCGTTTGTTGAAAATGTATTTAGAAAGAGAACAATACACAATTGAAGAAGCGGATAATGGTGATACAGCTTTAGAAATGGCGTTACAAAATGATTACGATTTGATCCTATTAGATCTTATGATGCCTGGTAAAGATGGTATTGAAGTGTGTAAAGGGGTTCGTGAGAAGAAAGCGACGCCAATTATTATGTTGACAGCGAAAGGTGAAGAAGTAAACCGAGTACAAGGGTTTGAGGTAGGAACTGATGATTATATTGTGAAACCATTTAGCCCACGTGAAGTAGTGCTTCGTGTGAAAGCGGTATTACGCCGTTCTGTACCAACAACATTCTTTACACAAGATACAACGACAAAAGATGTTACTGTGTTCCCTCATTTAACAATTGATAATGATGCACACCGTGTTACAGCAGATGGTAATGAAGTAAACTTAACACCGAAAGAGTACGAATTACTATTATTCTTAGCGAAAGCGCCTGATAAGGTATTTGATCGTGAGCAATTGTTAAAAGAAGTATGGCAATATGAATTCTTCGGAGATTTACGTACAGTTGATACGCATGTAAAGCGTTTACGTGAGAAGTTAAGCAAAAAATCACCAGATGCTGCGAAAATGATTGTTACCGTTTGGGGCGTAGGTTACAAGTTTGAGGTTGTGAACGACTGATGCTTTGGAGAAGTGTAGTAGGGAAATTATGGATGACCATATTACTTCTCGTTTCGTTTGTGCTTGGATTTGTTGCGATTTTACTTTCACAGTTTTTTAGAACATATTATGTTGATATGAGTGAAGCTAGGCTTCAAAAAGTTGCAACAAGTGTTTCAGAGTTAATTGAAGAAGGTGCCGATGTAAAAACAATTGAGAATATCGCGTACAAATTCTCTGATCCACTTTCAAGGATCATTATTGTAGAAGATGGTAAAGAAATATCTTCTTCGCCGAAACAAGAAGGGTTAGTCACTCTTACAATGGATGATTTGAAAGAAGATAAAGAATTAGCGGCTGTTTTTACAGACAAGAAAGAAATTAAGAATAACATTAGAAAAGCCTCTAATAGTAGAAAGAATAAAAATACTGAAAATGATATTATGATTGTCGGAAAACCAGTGCATTCAAAAAATAAAAGTGCAGTGTTCGTATACGAATCTTTACAAGTACCGATACAAGGTATGGAGAGAACGACTGATTTTATATTCTTATCAGCAGGGATTGCGATTATATTAACAACGTTCTTTGCATTCTTCTTATCTACTCGAATTACAGCACCACTCCGTAAAATGCGTGAAGTTGCTTTTGAGGTCGCGCGTGGGAAGTTTGATGCGAAAGCTCCTATGGTATCTCAGGACGAGATTGGTGAGCTTGCAACAGCCTTAAATCAAATGGGGAAACAGTTGAAGTTTAATATGAATGCCCTGCAGCAAGAAAAAGAACAGTTAGCTAGTATTTTAAGTAGTATGGCAGATGGGGTTATTACGTTAAATCAAGAAGGTGAAGTCGTTGTAATCAATCCGCCGGCTGAACATTTCTTACAAGTTTGGCAAGAGGAAAAGGAAGTAGAGCTCAGTAAAAAACTACCTTCTGAACTTGTTGAACTATTCCATCTCGTTGTAGAAAGTGAACAACAACAAGTGGTTGAAATTAATTTACAAAAAGGTAACTATGTAGTTCTTATGACGCCGCTTTACAACCAAACGAAAATTCGTGGTGCTGTAGCTGTATTACGTGATATGACGGAAGAACGTCGTCTTGAGAAGATGCGTCAAGACTTTATTGCGAACGTATCACATGAACTTCGTACACCGATGGTAATGCTTCAAGGATATAGTGAAGCGATTTTAGATGATATTGTGCAAACGAAAGAAGAAATAAATGAGTTTGTTCAAATCATTTATGATGAATCCGTTCGTTTAGGTAAACTTGTAAATGAATTATTAGATTTAGCGCGTATGGAAAGTGGTAATGTAGAGTTACATATAGGTGAAGTTGATATTCATCCTTTCGTTGAAAAAATAGGTCGTAAATTCCAAGGAATTGCAAAGGATAAAGAAGTCGTATTAACCGTTGATTTCCAAAATCCAATTGAGCAATACCCGTTTGATGCAGATCGTATGGAACAAGTATTGACGAATTTAATTGATAACGCAATTCGTCATACGAATGCAGGCGGACATGTAACGCTTGTAATTGATACGAAAAATAATGGTCTTACTTTTGAAGTACAAGATTCGGGCGCTGGCATTCCAGAAGAAGATATTCCATTTTTATTTGATCGTTTCTATAAAGCTGATAAAGCAAGAACACGTGGAAAAAAAGGTGGAACAGGGCTCGGGCTTGCGATTGCAAAAAATATTGTGCAAGGCCATGATGGTAAAATTGCTGTTTCAAGTGTTGTTGGAGAGGGAACTACATTCTCTGTATATTTACCGAATCGTATAATTTAGATATGTGTTTTTAAAGTTGATAATGAATAAAGTTCTACTGTTTTTTATTTTTTTGTAAAATCAATTAAATAAATAATAGTAGAACTTTTTTCTATCTTAGTCGAATGAAGAATAATAAGAGGGGTGTCGTGAAGCGATGAAATTATACACGAAAACAGGAGATAAAGGTACAACAAGTGTAATAGGCGGCAGAGTGGATAAAGATAATATTAGAGTTGAAGCATATGGCACGATAGATGAGTCGAATTCTCATATTGGATATGCAATGACTAAGCTACAAGGCGGGTCTTTTGGAGATATTTACAATGAACTTGAAAATATTCAACATGAATTATTTGATTGCGGGGGAGACTTGGCGATAGTAGAGGGGAAAGCTCCTTATAAAGTAACGCTTGAAATGGTTGAAAGCTTAGAAAGAAGGATTGATTCGTATATAGAAGAAGCACCGCCGTTAGAGCGTTTTATTTTACCAGGTGGAAGCGAAGCGGCAGCTGCTATTCATATTGCACGTACAGTTGTAAGGCGAGCAGAACGATGTGTAGTGTCCTTGCAAAAAGAAGGGGAAATAAATGAAGTTGTTCTAAAGTATGTAAATAGATTATCTGATTATTTGTTTGCGGTAGCTAGAGTAATAAACGCTCGATTACAAGTAAAAGATGTGGAGTATAATCGCAGTGCAATCGTTTTTCGTGATAAAAAAGAGAAGGAAGTGGAGTGATTCACTTTCTTTTTTTGTATACTTTTTTCTGTAATATACCAAAATAGAGAAGGTATGGTGTTAATTAGAAAACGGAGGATGTATATGAAAGTGTTAAAATGTGGTGTCATGTTATTGACGGTATTGTTATTATCTCAATTACATGTGTACGCAGAGGGAAATCGATGGGCATGGCCTGTTGAAGGGCAGATAAGTGATTATTTTGGGACAAGGCATGGAAAACACTACGGTATAGATATAGCGGCACCGATTGGCGCGCCTGTGGCAGCTATTCAAGAAGGTAAGGTAACAAAGTCTTATTATTCAAGTAGTTATGGAAACGTTGTATTTATTAAACATGGAGAATATGAGGCCGTGTATGCACATTTAAATAAGAGATATGTAGTTCAAGGGGATTATATTTCAAAAGGAGGAATAATTGGAGAAGTAGGAAATACAGGAGAATCGAGAGGTGCACACTTACATTTAGAAGTTCATCAAGGAAGATGGACGATGGCGAAAAAGAATGCGATGAATCCATTGCTTGTTCTAAATGAACAGAGAAATGAAGTTGTTTCCTCATCCTTATATGTCGTCCAAAAAGGGGACACTTTAGTTAGTATTGCACGGAAATTTAGTATGTCAGTTAAGGAAGTTAAAGAAAAAAATGGACTGCAGCAAGATCGGATTTATCCAAATCAACAATTATACGTAAAGTAAAAAAAGAGCTAGTTAAACTAGCTCTTTTTTTACCAAAAAATAAAGACACATATAAATCCAGAAATAGCTAAGTAGCTATATAAGTAAAATACTTTCGTTCTTGTTTTTTCGTTCGTTCGAAATAGTACAATAGTCGGTTCAATTAAACCGATTGTCAAACAAAGTAAACCAAGAAGCATACAACCGATTGAAATGGAGTACAGGGCAATTTGTGGTGCTTGAAATGGAATCATCCATTTTAATAAAAATGCAATAAGTGCAGTGTAGCAAATGCTGCCGATGTATTTATTCAACGGTGCATTAGAACGGAACCCTGGAAGTTTTTTTAAGAAAGAGCGGGAAACAACTTCAGTTTGTAAAGATGTGTGCTTTTCAATTACTTTTTGAGCTTCTTTTCCTTTTTGGAAAAGGGATAATATCCAGTTTCGCTCACCTTGAAAAATAAATTGAGAAGTTGTCAAATAATGATCCACCTTCACTTTATTCCAACTCTTCCACGGGTGACGCTCACACAGTTTTAATTTACTCTCTGTTTTTTTATCATACTGATAAATACTGATGCCATCTTCGTCGAAAGCAGCATAGTATGTCTCACTTGAGAATGTACCTAAATCAATTGGACAGTAGAAAAGTAATTCTTTTTTTAAGTAAAAGTATTCTTTTCTTAAGTTTTTTTTCATTACTTCTCGAATAGAGTGTCTCTTTTCTTTTTTCATGACATTTCCTCCATAATCCAGAAAATGTTCTTATCTTAACAATTCAACATCTTATCACTTTTAACTATATATGACTAGTGGATTCATAGGAGAAATGCCTAATACTAAAAAATATGGGGTGTATTGTAAAATATAGTGATTGGTTTCGGTTATATAAAATTAATAACTTATTTTTAATAAGTTACACTTTTTTTGTTCACAACACGATCATGTTGTTGTATAATGAAGTGGAAAATAGAATATCGGTCTATCTTCGGGGCAGGGTGAAAATCCCGACCGGCGGTGATGAACTATATGTGATTTTGTTCTAAGCCCGCGAGCCGTTAAGGCAGGATTTGGTGTGATTCCAAAGCCGACAGTATAGTCTGGATGGGAGAAGATGGAGGTTCAAGCGTTCAAAAAAGATATGGATTTGAACGTCTGTTTGATGTGCCTTAAATTCTCCCTTTGTGTAAAACACAAAGGGTTTTTTCGTTCTATGAAAAAATAGGCATAGCAGAACCTTTCCACTTTCCATGAGATGATCGATGGAAAAGGAGAGAGAAAGATGAAACAAAAAAACAGTGTAGTGCAGATGGTGAGTGTAGCGATGCTAAGTAGTATTGCATATTTACTGATGATGTTGGATTTCCCGTTTCCAGGGCTTCCGCCATTTTTAAAAATTGATTTTAGTGATGTACCAGCTCTAATTGCTGCGATTATTTTTGGGCCAGTTGCAGGGATAATTGTAGAGGCGATAAAGAATATTTTACATTACGGGATTCAAGGGAGTTTAACGGGAGTACCAGTTGGCGAAATTGCTAACTTTATTGCAGGATGTTTATTTATTGGACCGGCAGCTTTCTTATTTAGAAAGTATCGTACTGTTAAGAGTTTAACGACAGGATTAATGCTAGGGACAATTACAATGGCGCTCATCATGAGTGTATTAAATTACATCATTATATTCCCAGCTTACACTTGGTTTTTAAATTCACCAGCTATGTCTAGTGAGGCTATAAGAACAACGGTTGTAACGGCAATCTTACCATTTAATTTGATTAAAGGAATTGTTGTGACAATTGTATTTGTAGCGTTATTCTCACGCCTGAAAGTATGGGTGTTTGCAAAAATGAAAAATGCATAAAATATAAAAAAACCATTAGTAGTATGGAACTACTAATGGTTTTTTATTAAGTAGAATGAAAATAGAAAACAAAAAATATCCCTCATATTAATGAGGGATATTTTTTGAAGTTAATAAAAGACTATTCGAATTTTAAAGAGTCGCCGTCGAATGATTCGTCAGCAACTTTAATTGAGTCAGTTGGACAACCTTCGAATGCATCCATCATATCTTCAATTAATACATCTGGAATTTCAACGATACCTTGGTTATCGTCTAACGTTACAAATGCAATACCTTCATCATCATAATCATAAATGTCTGGTGCAGCAGCGCCGCAAGCACCACATGCGATACAAGTATCTTTATCAACGATTGTATATTTTGCCATCTTTTTTCCCTCCTGATAATATGTATGTGAAAAGCTCGCCATAAAAATTATAACCTTATTGTAAAACGGTTTTTAAAACTTTTCAACATAAAATTATAATGATAATCCTTATCAATTAGAGTGTCAACTAATTTTTGCATTATGTCACAAGATTTTCAAAATACGTAAATGTTATTTCGTTTGGTACAATATACTATATACAAGTACATAGTGCCGATATGATAAGTTTAATAATGCGATCATACTAAAAAGTAACTAAGTTAGATTGAAAGGTGGAAGCGGTAATGCAACTACAATATACTGTATTGTATTGTTTAAAACAATTGAATGGTGAAAGGACCGTTTCTTCTATTTATTATTTATTAAAAGGAAAACGATCTTCACAAACGTTACAAGATGGAAATATGTTCCGAATTTCTTTTTTGTTTGGAATATATAAATCGTTAAATAGAACAGACTATGATCGTGAAGTTGCAAAGTTGTTGCAAGCAGATTTGATTCAAGAAATACATGAAAATACATATTTGTTAACATCTAAAGGTAAAATGCAGTTGCAAACATGGGAGGAAGTGTATGCTTTTCCCGCGCATTTACATGGTTTGCACTATGGCGAATTAGGTGAAACATTTTGGAAAAGAGTATCATTAATCATTCAAACTATATCTAATTTACAACAGAATAATACGAAGTTTATTCCCATTCAACAAGATACAGAAATAACGGTGTGGGTGAAACGCTTTTTAACAGGTATACCGTATAGGAGAAGTGAATTGGCTAAAAGATTATGGAAAGAAATACATAATCTTTTAGGAAAAGGTGATGTGGTAGAAGCGACAATTGTAACATATCGATTAACAGGATATGAACGTATCGGTTGTACATTGCAGCAATTAGCGGAAATTACGAAACAAGATATATTTCGGGTGTATTTTTTATTTTGGGGTACAATTCACTTCTTTATACAAGAAGTTCGCGATAAAGAAAATGAATTTCCACTGTTAGCGGAAATTATATCTTACCCAAATGAGAGAGCTGAATTATTTAGTTTATCAACGAAAAAAACATATAATTTTTGGAGACAAGGACGTTCTTTAGAAGAAATAGCGACAATTAGAAATTTAAAGGTTGCAACGATAGAAGATCATTTTGTTGAAATTGCTTTACGAGAAAAAGAGTTTTCAATCGAGATGTTTATGGAAAAAGATAAAATAGATAAAGTAACAAAAGTAATTGAGGCATTACAAACACGTAAGTTGCGTGAGTTGAAACAAGCGGTTGGAGAGGGGATTTCTTATTTTGAGGTCCGTCTTGTATTGGCGCGGATGGAGGTTATAAATGAAGCTTGAGGAATATTTATATAGATGGTTTGGATATTCTGAATTTCGTCCAGGGCAAAAAGGGGTAATTACAGATTTATTAGAAGGAAAAGATGTTATAGCAATGCTCCCGACTGGAAGAGGAAAGTCTATGTGCTATCAACTTCCAGGGCTAATGCAAGAAGGAACAGTACTTGTTGTATCACCATTATTATCTTTGATGGAAGATCAAGTTACACAATTAAAATATGTTGTGAAAAACCGAGTGATTGCATTTAATAGTTTTCGGACATTGCATGAAAAAAGAGAAGCGATGAAAAAATTAGCTTCATATAAATTTATTTTTGTTTCACCAGAGATGTTGCAGTCGGAAGTGTTAATAAGAGAATTGAAGAAAGTTCATATTTCATTATTTGTTGTGGATGAGGCTCATTGTATTTCACAATGGGGTTATGATTTTAGGCCAGACTATAAAAAACTAAATGTAGTCATTGGGAATATTGGGTCTCCTACGGTGCTAGCATTAACAGCAACAGCGACGAAAGATGTACTCCGAGATATAGCAGAGAGTTTAGATTTGAAGAATGTGACGCAACATGTGTACTCTATTGATCGTCCAAATATTGCAATGGAAGTACAATTTGTGGATACGATAGAAGAGAAGAAAGAAGCGCTTTTGGACCAGGTGATGTATTTACAAGGGCCAGGAATTGTATATTGTTCAAGCAGAGCGTGGACAGAACGTTTAACGGAATATTTAAGAGGAAAAGGCGTGACTGGTGTCGCTTTTTATCATGGTGGTATGGAACATGAAGAGCGTATGTTAATTCAACAACAGTTTATGAATGACCAGTTGCAGCTTGTAATATGTACAAGTGCTTTTGGTATGGGAGTAAATAAGTCGAATACGAGATATATTATTCATTTCCATTATCCGACTAATATAGCTTCCTATTTACAAGAAATCGGAAGAGCTGGAAGAGATGGTGAACCGAGTATAGCTATCTTACTATGTAGTCCGTTAGATCACGATTTGCCAATTTCAATAATTGAAGATGAATTGCCAAGTCAGTCGCAAATACAATTTTTATTTTCTTTACTACAAGAAAGAATGTTTCAAACGAAAGAATTGCCAATAGAAGAGGTAGAAGAAATTTGTTATAATGCAGCAAGATTTAATGAACAATATTGGCGTTTCACCCGCTATCATCTTGAGCAGCTTGGAATCATACAACAGCGAAAATTAAAATTAGAGAGCTTGTCAGATGAAATTATGAACCGATTAATAGCTGAAGTAGGGATAAGGCTGCGTAATAAATATAGTGAGCTAGAAAACATGAAATCATGGATACAAGTGAAAGGATGTAGACGTGAATATTTGCTGCAACAGTTCGGTTATAGAAAAGAGACCGAGTTAAAAAATTGCTGTGACTATTGTAGTATTACAAAAACAGACTATAAAAAAAGACAAGCGCAACAATCGGATTTCGACTATAATTGGGAAACAGAGTTACAAAAGCTTTTCGGTCTAGAAAAGATGGGGGAATGATGAACATTCAAAGGCATAATATTGAAGATATGAGTCCGAAAGAAATAAGGCTGAATCTGTATATTACACAGTTCATTATTATCGGTATCGGTTGTTTGCTAGCATATATATTATTCCCAGATATAAAATCGGTGTATAGTCTGTGGAAATGGGAACCGGTGTCTATACTTATAATAGGTGGCTTATTAGCAATTGGTATTGTGTTATTAGATTATGTTGCAATGCGAGTGTTTCCAGAGTCTTGGTTTGATGATGGTGGTATTAACGATAGGATGTTTCAAGGAATGTCAGTTATGCATCTACTCGTTATTACGTTCATTATCGGTTTTGCAGAAGAATTTTTATTTAGAGGTGTAGTGCAGACACACTTTGGAATTATAATAGCGAGTTTAGTATTTGCAGTGTTACATATTCGGTATATAAAAAAGCCATTTTTGTTTTGTTTCGTCTGTTTCATTAGTTTTGTCTTTGGTTATGTATTTCAATGGACAGGAAATTTGTTTATAACAATCTTTGCACACTTTCTTGTTGATTTTATAATGGGACTCCAATTAAGAAAATAAATGGAAGGTGGTGGTGAACAACATGAGAAAACGAATTCCTGATTTTGAAGAGGAATTAGAAGTTGAGCGAGTGGAAGAAAAAGAAAGTTTACCGCCGCGTAGTGAAATTCATAGAAATAAAGAGAAAAAACAAAAGTTTAAAATGAATCATATTTTCGTACGAGTTTTAACATTTCTATTCATATTACTACCAATTAGTATCTTATGGTATACAGATAAATATATTCAGGTGAAAAGTGATGGTAATAACGCTGGGAAAAGTGCGTTTGAGGTCATTTTCTTTGATTCAGCTAAATCTGAATCAGGGGCACCATCTGAGAAAGTTGTAACGCATACGGTGAAAGAGGGAGAAACTTTAGAAAGTATAGCGAAGCAATATTTTTCAGATGATACTGGGATCGAAGTGATTAAAAAGTATAATGATTTACAAGAAGACGAAGTGAGTGTAGGTCAAGAAATAAAAATTCCGATAAAAGATAAGTCCGCAAAGCAGGAGAGTTAGTAACATACTTGCTATAAAAACTGAGGATTATCTTTATGAGGAGGGGAGTAAAGAATATATGATATGGATTATCTTATTAAGTACTCTCATATGTATTGGTATTATATTTCTTCTTGTAATGTATACAGAAGCGATGCGTAATACTGTGTTAGAACATACTTTAATATTTGAAGAATTTCCGAAAGGTTTTCAAAAAGTAAAGGTGTTTTTTATTTCTGATATTCATAGAAGGGTCATTTCAAGTTCGTTAATTGAACAAGTAAAAGGAAAAGTAGACCTTGTAATTATTGGCGGTGATTTAGCGGAAAGAGGCGTCCCTTTATCGAAAATCTCTGCGAATATACAAAAATTAAGAGAGATAGCTCCTGTATATTTTGTATGGGGAAATAACGATTATGAGATTGAGTATCATGAATTAGATGCTTTGTTATTAGAGAATAATGTGAAAGTTTTAGATAATACAAGAGTTGTATTTGAGTCTGAACTAGGAGAACAAATTTGTTTACTTGGTGTAGATGATGTTGGTTTGAAACGTGATCGTTTAGATTTGGCGTTGGCTGATTGCAAAGAAGATGGTTTTCGCATATTAATTAGCCATAACCCTGATATAATAAATAAAATGTCTGGAAAAGAACAAATTTCACTTGTTTTAAGTGGACATACACATGGAGGACAGATTCGATTATTCCCATCTAAAAAATATTTAAAAGGTGGCGTATATAAGCATTCAAATATGACTCTTTTTGTTAGTAATGGGTATGGAACAACGTTGATTCCACTTCGCTTCCGAGCACCTGCTCAAACACATATTATTACGTTATGCGGAGGGAAATGATGCCAACTCTAAATGGGAAATATAACATCAAAGCTGTTTCAAATATAATTGGAATTCAGCCGAGTACGCTTCGTGCATGGGAGAGACGATATCAAATTATTGCCCCAAAGCGGAATCATGCGGGACATCGATTATATACAGAAGAGCATATTCAAATTTTGAAATGGTTAATGGACAAGGTTTCTTCCGGCATGATGATTGGACAAGCAGTTCAATTATTAGAAGGGAATCGTTTGCAGCATAGTGTTCAAAAAGAAATATATTCCGATAGAGAAGTTGTTTTAGTGGACGACTTACTACAAGCTTTGTTAAAATTTGATGAAATTACAACTTCTGCATTGTTAAACGAGGCTTTTAGTATTTATGCAACAGAAAAAGTTATAGCAAGTATTGTTCTTCAATTGTCAAATAAATTGTTAACGTTAAAAAATAATAATGAAGTTACATTGGTGCAATTCCAATATGTCGTATCATTTTTACAAACTCGTCTAGGAATGGTGTATCATAATGCATCATCATTTTCTTCTATACACAAAGTTGTCGTGTTAGAAAATAATATGTTGAAAGGGTTTGTTTTCTCAACGTATTTACGCTTAAAGGGATATGAGGTGATATATATTAGGTCAAGCTTAGCGGAAGATGGTATTTTGTTAGCTGTTGAGCAAATAAAACCTACATATGTAGTGGTCTCTTTTAATGACGGACGAGAACTTAAGAACGTGATGGACGACATGAATTTGTTGCAAGAAAAAAGTGAGAACCTTTCGGTTGGGTTTATAGGAGAAATAGGTGCTCGAGATCAGTTGAACATTCAAACACGCCTAATTGGTGATACGAAAGAAGAATGGGATGATTGGTTAAAAATGTTAGAATAGTTGTTCGAAAAGAACCATCTATTTTCTATTTCATATAATAAAAATTATATTCATTGGTTACGTAGGGAGGGTATGAGATGAGGCTGGAACGATTAAATTACAATAAGATAAAAATTTTCTTAACATTTGATGATTTATCTGAACGAGGATTAACGAAAGAAGATTTGTGGAGAAATGCACCGAAAGTACAGCAATTATTTCGTGATATGATGCAAGAAGCAAATAAGGAACTAGGGTTTGAAGCGGATGGTCCGATTGCAGTTGAAGTATTTTCTCTACAAGCGCAAGGAATGGTCGTAATTGTAACGAAAGAACATCAAGATACGGATACAGATGATGAGTTCCGTGACGAGTTTATTGAAATGCAAGTGACTCTAGATGAAAGCGAGCATATACTTTATGAGTTTGCTACACTAGATGACGTAATTAACCTGTCGAATCGTTTATATAACCTTGATGTAACTGGCGGAAAACTATATACGTGGGATGGTCGTTTCTATCTTTGGATGGAAGAAGAGGAGCAAGTTCAATTACTGAAGGCAGATTTTATAGCTATTTTAGCGGAATATGGTAATCCGTCTACAGCAACTATTTATCGTCTAATGGAGTATGGTAAAGAATTAATGGCTACTCAAGCAATTGAACAAATACACAATTACTTTGTGAAAAAACAAAACCTTAGCTAATATAACAAAGCTAAGGTTTTGTTTTTTATTTGGAAAAATCTAAAATGTTGGTCTGAAAATGTCAAAACGATCAATGGTATAGTGATAATCATAAATACTGGGGCATTCTTTACTTAAAGGTATCTTCTTAAGGTGTTGTATATAAGTAAAATAAAAAATATTTAAATATTTAAGTATTTTACTTTTCTAAAAGCGATAAAAGGACTATAATGATAGTGAAAACGCTTGCAACAGAAAATAGTTTGTATATATTTGTTAGCGTTTTCTATTGCATTCCAAATTTAACGGTGTATACTAGGCAATGAAGGTTTACTAAACAAGTGAAATTACAGGGGGTTTACTTACTATGGTAGCCGAAAAGGGAACTCAAACAAAAACACAACAACAAAGGGAACAACATTTTGAACTATTGAATTCGACACAAATTGTTATTAGTGAAGCATTAGAAAAATTGGGTTATCCAAACGAAGTATATGAATTATTAAAAGAACCAATTCGTATGATGACAGTGAAAATACCAGTTCGTATGGATGACGGGACTGTTAAAATATTTACAGGATATCGTGCACAACATAATGATGCTGTTGGTCCAACGAAAGGTGGAATTCGCTTCCATCCGAATGTAACAGAAAATGAAGTGAAAGCACTTTCAATCTGGATGAGTTTAAAATGTGGTATTGTTGATTTACCATACGGCGGAGGTAAAGGTGGAATTATTTGTGACCCACGTGAAATGTCATTCCGTGAGTTAGAAAGATTAAGCCGCGGTTATGTACGAGCAATTAGCCAAATCGTAGGACCGACAAAAGATATTCCAGCTCCAGATGTATTCACAAACTCTCAGATTATGGCATGGATGATGGATGAGTATAGCCGTATCGATGAATTTAATTCGCCAGGATTTATTACAGGTAAGCCACTTGTATTAGGTGGATCACACGGACGTGAAACAGCAACGGCGAAAGGTGTAACAATTTGTATTCGCGAAGCTGCAAAAAAACGCGACATTGATATTAAAGGTGCACGCGTTGTTGTTCAAGGATTCGGTAATGCGGGAAGCTTCTTAGCTAAATTTATGCATGATGCAGGCGCGAAAGTTATTGCAATCTCGGATGCTTACGGTGCATTGCATGATCCAAACGGATTAGATATTGATTATTTATTAGACCGTCGTGATAGCTTCGGTACAGTAACAAAACTATTTAATAATACAATTTCAAACAAAGAATTGTTAGAACTTGATTGTGACATTTTAGTTCCAGCTGCAATTGAGAACCAGATTACAGAAGAAAATGCTAACAATATTAAAGCGAAAATCGTTGTTGAAGCTGCAAATGGTCCAACAACATTAGAAGCAACTAAAATTTTAACAGATCGCGGCATTTTACTTGTTCCAGACGTATTAGCAAGTGCTGGTGGTGTAACGGTATCTTACTTTGAGTGGGTACAAAATAACCAAGGTTACTACTGGACTGAAGAAGAAGTAGAACAACGTTTAGAAAAGGTAATGGTAAGATCATTTGATTCTATTTATGAAACAGCACAAGTTCGTAAAGTGAACATGCGCTTAGCGGCGTATATGGTTGGTGTTCGTAAAATGGCTGAAGCAAGTCGCTTCAGAGGTTGGGTATAATATAATAATGTGAGAAAACGTGATTCCTTTCGAGGGAATCACGTTTTTTTTGTTGAAGTATAAGAATGAGGTGGTGTATATGGAAAATGAAATGATGGAACGAGTAGAACAATTAGAAGAAAAAGTTAAGAGGTTAGAGGGAGAACTCGCAAGAACGATGAAAGCCCCAAAAACAAGTATTGTTCGGGTGTTCGGGGAAGGACTACTGTTTTTAATATTTGGTGTGGTTGTAGTAGGGCCTATTATTGCCTTTGTAATCTCAATACTTACTTGGTTTGTTGAAAAATAAAATAAAAAATAAAAGAACGCTTGTTCCATACGAACAAACGTGCTATACTTTCCTTAGATAAACAAAACGGAAATGATTTTAAGGAGAGATAAATGATGAAAATGACAGTAGACCAAAGATTTATGATGCCAGCAGATGTTGTAGAACGAGTGGAAGTATTAAGAAACAAACAAAGTAAGCGTGGCACATTATTACAATCAGTAAATAAATTTTTCGGTTTAGATACGAAAGAAGATTGTATTTGGTTTTACGGTTTTTATGGAGTTGCTGTAAGTGTTTTATTATTTATGGTATTCACATCAAATATTTTCGATTTTCTCTTCGCGTAAGAAATATGCGATAAGGACATTGCTACCGAATACATATATAAAGAAGTAAGGTAATCTTCTGAAGTGGGAGTTGGTAGTAATGGCGATGTTTCCTATAGAGCGTAACTATATTGGGTATGGAAGTTCACGACCGGGAATTCCTCTTTCTAAAGTAAGATTTATTGTAAGTCATGATACGGGGAACCCTGGTAGCAATGCGATAGGGAATCGGGATTACTTTAATGAAATACAACCGAAAGCTTCGGCACATACATTTATAGATGATAAAACAATATTGGAAATTGTTCCTATAAATGAAGTTGCCTATCATGTTCGATATGGTGTGCCGACAGATAATGACTTATATGGTTACGATGCTAATAAGGCTGCCATTGGAGTGGAACTTTGTTATGGCGGTGATGTTAACTTTTGGGAAGCATATACTCGTTTTACGTGGTATCATGCTTATTTATGTCAAAACTTTGGCTTGAATCCGAAAAAAGATATCGTATCACATAAAACACTTGACCCAGCTAGAAAGATTGATCCTGAAAATGTATTAGGGAAACAAGGTATTAAATTTCAGCAGTTTTTAGCAGATGTCTATCGGATGTACGTTTCGTTTAGATGACAAATATATGAAAAATGAATACAATAAAGATAGGTGCCTACTGCTGTAAGTAGGTTTTTTCTTGTTTTTATAAATAGCGTATTGGTAGAAGACTAGGAGTGAGCTGAGTATGCAGAAAGAAACAGCTATCATAATTGGAGGCGGTCCGTGCGGATTAGCAACGGCAATTTCGTTGCAAAAGGTAGGGATAAATCCGTTAGTAATTGAAAAAGGAAACATTGTAAATGCAATTTATAATTATCCAACTCATCAAACATTTTTCTCTTCTAGTGAAAAATTAGAAATTGGTGATGTAGCTTTTATTACAGAAAATCGTAAGCCAGTTCGAAATCAAGCGCTTGCGTATTACCGTGAAGTAGTAAAGCGTAAATCTGTACGTGTAAATGCTTTTGAACGAGTGGAGAAAGTTCAAAAGGATGGAGAAGTGTTTCAGGTTGAGACGACAAAGCGTGATGGAAGTACAACAATGTATATAGCGAAATATATTGTTGTAGCAACTGGATATTATGACAATCCAAATTATATGAATGTTCCAGGTGAGGAATTGAAGAAAGTAGCTCACTATTTTAAAGAGGGACATCCTTATTTTGATCGAGATGTAGTGGTTATAGGTGGGAAAAACTCGAGTGTAGATGCCGCGTTAGAACTTGTTAAAGCCGGTGCGCGTGTAACAGTTTTATATCGTGGAAGTGAGTACTCTCCAAGCATTAAGCCGTGGATTTTGCCGGAGTTTGAGGCATTAGTACGAAGTGGCACAATTCAAATGCATTTCGGGGCTCACGTGAAGGGAATTACTGAACATACATTAACGTTTACAGTTGATGATGAGGCATATACAATCCAAAATGATTTTGTATTTGCGATGACTGGTTACCATCCTGATCATAGTTTCTTAACGAAGATGGGTGTTCGGATTGATGAGGAAACAGGACGCCCGATTTATACAGAGGATACAATGGAAACGAACGCTGAAAATATTTTCATTGCAGGTGTAATTGCTGCTGGAAATAATGCAAATGAAATATTTATTGAGAACGGTCGATTTCATGGGGATGCGATTGCGCAAACCATTGCAACGAGAGAAATGTAAAAAGAAGCTGTCGAAATAAACTTCGACAGCTTCTTTTTTAATCGTGCATAAACATATTTTGGATTGTTTCATGAGAAGTTGTATTCTCTAATGCAACTAATAATTTAATACGTGCTTTTTGAGCATTTAAACCGTATGTGAATACAATACCCATATCTTTTAATTGTTTGCCGCCACCTTCATATGAATATACATCTTGAACGATGCCGTTGAAACAACGAGAAACTAATACGACAGGAATTCCTTTGTTTATTAATCGTTCTAGACTAGGAAGTGTTCTTGGAGGTAAATTACCTTGTCCAAGTGCTTCAATAACAATCCCGTCTACTGAAAGATTTTCAATTGCTGCTAACAATGTATCGTCCATACCAGCGTATGCTTTTAGAACAACTACGTTTTTAGAAACTTTATTTACTGAATATGTTTCGTGATGTACTAAGGCGTGATGGAATACAACTCCGCGCTTTGTTACCATACCAATTGGTCCATACTGTGGACTCTGGAATGTGGCCACGTTACTTGTATGTGTTTTTGTTACATTTGTAGCGCAATGAATTTCGTCGTTTAATACGACTAGAACACCTTTTTCAGCTGCTTCACTACAGCTAGCGACTTTTACAGCCGATAAGAAGTTATATAGACCATCAGCGCCTAATTCATTACTAGAACGCATTGCGCCTGTTACAACGATTGGAATAGTTACTTGCACTGTTAAATCTAAGAAATAGGCTGTTTCTTCTAATGTATCCGTACCATGCGTAATGACTACGCCATGAATGTTGTCTTGTTTTACTCTTTCATCGATGATGACTTGTAATTGTAACATTTCGCTCGGTGTCATATGAGGAGATGGTAGATGGAACACGTCTTCAACGATTAAATCAACATCACCTTCTAAATCAGGAATAAATTTTAAAAGAGGATTTTTTTCACCTGGTTGTACGACCCCAGTTTCTTTATCTTCCTCCATTGCAATTGTTCCACCTGTGTGTAAAACTAGGATTCTTTTCAATGCTTATACCCCTTTCAAGTAAAAAAATACATTTAGAACATAACATGTTTTGAGTAAATTCGACAATGGAAATGTATAAAAGTATGCCTCGAAAATGACAATAAAATTAACTGCTATATGTACGATGTGTAAATATAGGATAGGAGGGAGCAATTACGTTGAAAAAGGTGGAGAAAATTATTATTCGTATATTAGTAATACAATTCATTTGTCTTTCTGTTGTGCAATTGTTATTTATACATAAGTCATCGGTGAAATATTTATCTAAAATTGTTTATTATGAAGGTGTCATGGTAAAAAACAAAGCAGAAACCTTACAGGTGAATAGGTAGTTTTCATTTTCTTCTATGAAGGATTATGCTACAATAATTGAGGATTTAATGACGTGAAGCAAATGAGAAGAAGCAGGAGAATACCTGCTTTTCATTTTGTTTTATAAGTGAAAAATGAGGTGTTACAATGGATAAACGAATTTCAATTGCTATAGATGGTCCAGCAGCTGCTGGAAAAAGTACGGTTGCGAAAGTAGTAGCGAAGAAACTTTCTTACGTTTATATTGATACAGGCGCAATGTATCGTGCGATTACATATGCAGCCCTTGAGCAAAAAGTGGACATTGAAAATGAAGAGCAGTTAATGGAAGTTGTAAAAAATGTGAATATTGAGTTTCAGCAAGGAGAAAATACACAACTTGTATTTTTAAATGGACAAGATGTTTCTGAAGTAATTCGTACACCTGATGTGACGAATCGAGTATCTATTGTGGCGAAACATCGCCTTGTTCGTGAAGAAATGGTACGTCGTCAACAAGAGTTAGCGGAAAAAGGCGGCGTTGTAATGGATGGCCGTGATATTGGTACACATGTGTTACCAGATGCTGAAGTGAAGATCTTTATGCTTGCTTCTGTTGAAGAAAGAGCAGAAAGAAGACATTTAGAAAATATGAATAAAGGTTTCGATTCTAATTTAGAGCAGTTAAAAGAAGAAATTGCTCAGCGTGATAAATTAGATTCAGAACGCGAAGTTTCTCCTCTAAAAAAAGCTGATGATGCATTGGAATTAGATACAACTTCTTTATCAATTGAAGAAGTTGTCCAAAAAATTATGAGTATTGTTTCAGGAGTGTTTGCGAAATAAAGAAAGGGGGTAGCCTCTTTCTTTTTTTGTTTGTATAGAAATGTAAAGGATACGTGAATTGTGAGCCTCTTTCCTTGACAAATAATCGGATTTGTAAGAAGTTAGTAAAAGAGGGATAAAACTTTCAGAATATATTCGCTATTATATTTCAAAACATACTTTCTTCAAGATGATTTTGCTGTATACTATTTATATAGGTTTAATATATTTTCTAGTGAAATGTATGAAAACTGAGTATGTGATGATAAATTCTTAAACATGCAAATGAAAACCTTTGTTTTCATTTCGTATATACATAAAAAATGCTTTGTCAATTCTGTAGGGAGGTATTTCCATGGTAGAGAAAATGAATGAAGAAGTTATGGATTCAAAAGAATTACAAGTTGGTGACGTTGTTACAGGTTCTGTAACGAAGGTTGAAGAGAAACAAGTGCTTGTAAATGTTGGATACAAAACAGATGGCGTAATTCCAATTAGTGAATTAGCTAACGTTCATATTGAAAAAGCGAGCGATGTAGTAGAATTAGATCAAACACTAGAATTAAAGGTTATTAAATTAGAAGAGGATGATCTTGTCTTATCTAAACGTGCTGTTGATGCAGAAAAAGCATGGGTAGAATTACAAGAGAAATTTACTTCTGGTCATGTATTTGATGTGACTGTAAAAGATATCGTGAATGGTGGATTAGTTGTGGACCTTGGTGTTCGTGGTTTTATCCCAGCTTCACTTGTAGAAGTACATTATGTAGAAGATTTTACTGACTATAAGGGCAAAACATTAGCCGTGAAAATTGTTGAATTAGACCGCGAAAAAAATCGTGTAATCCTTTCGCATAAAGCAGTAGTAGAATTAGAACTAGATTCTAAGAAAAAAGAAGCAATCTCTTCATTAAAAGAAGGCGATGTTGTTGAAGGAACAGTACAACGATTAACTGATTTTGGTGCTTTCGTAAATGTTGGTGGTGTGGACGGTTTAGTTCATATTTCACAAATTTCACACGAACGTGTAGAGCAACCTTCTGAAGTGTTAGAGCAAGGGCAAAAGGTAAAGGTAAAGGTGTTATCTGTTGATGCTGATACACAACGTATTTCTTTATCAATTAAAGCAGCTCAACCAGGACCTTGGGAAAATGTTGCTGGCGAACTAAAAGCTGGAGATATTCGTGAGGGAGTAGTAAAACGTCTTGTTACATTCGGTGCATTCGTTGAAGTTTTACCTGGCGTTGAAGGTCTTGTGCACGTATCTCAAATTGCAAATCGTCACGTGAAAAATCCAAGTGAAGTATTGGAAATGGGACAAGAAGTAAAAGTGAAAGTGCTTGAAGTCCATGTAGCAGAGAAACGTATTTCTTTAAGTATAAAAGAAGCGCTTGAGGAAAATAATGTAATTGAAGATTACAGTCAGTATGAACCAAATGCTGATTCTGCTACTTTCCAATTAAGTGATATTATTGGTGAACAACTGAAAAAATTAAAGAAATAAAGAGGGGTACAAGTGGTAAGGGCAAAACGTAAATTAGATCATATTGAATATGCTCTTTCTACTGGTCAGTCTCGTACGCATGGCTTTCATGATATTGATTTTGTGCATCAAGGTTTGCCAAATTCAAGTTATGACACAATAACATGTGAAACAAAAATCGGCGAACTTTCACTAAGTTCGCCGATTTTTATCAATGCGATGACTGGTGGTGGAGGAGAGAAAACGTTACATATTAATGAGCAATTAGCATATGTAGCGAAACATCATAATCTTGCTATGGCTGTAGGTTCGCAAATGGCGGCGTTAAAAGATGAAAGTGAGGCTGCTTCTTATAAGATTATCAGAAAAGTAAACCCAAAGGGTATTTTCTTTGCTAATTTAGGTAGTGAGGCAACTATCGAACAGGCAGAGCGTGCCGTTGATATGATTGAAGCGAATGCATTGCAAATTCATTTAAATGTCATACAAGAGTTAACGATGCCAGAAGGAGACCGTGACTTTACTGGTGTACTTCAGCGCATTGAGAAAATTGTTTTAAATAGTAAAGTTCCTGTCATTGTAAAAGAAGTTGGATTTGGGATGAGTAAGGAAACAATGCAACAGTTAGCGAGCGTAGGTGTAACGGCAATTGATATTGGCGGACAAGGTGGTACGAATTTTGCTGCTGTTGAAAATGAAAGAAGACAGCGAATGCTTTCTTATTTTAATAACTGGGGCATACAAACAGCAACCTCGATTATTGAAGCAACCTCTACAAATAATAACCTCTCTTTTATTGCATCTGGGGGCATACAAACAGCGCTTGACGTAGCGAAAGCAATCGCATTAGGGGCGAATACAACTGCGTTTGCTGGTTACTTTTTACGTATTTTAATGCAAGATGGTATTGAGAAGTTAGTGGATGAAATTGATCTTTTACATACAGATTTGAAATTTATTATGACAGCTCTTGGTGCGAAGACGATAGAAGAGTTACAGGCTGTACCTCTTGTTGTAAAGGGCGAAACATATCATTGGTTAACGCAGCGTGGTATTGATACGACGCATTATAGTAGAAGATAAAAAATCAACCAAACGGTTGATTTTTTTGTTTTCTGTTCTTTTTAGTAATGTAAAGTGAGGAATGAATTAATATTCTATCAAAATAAAAAATAAAATTATTATTATGTATATAAACAGTAGCTTGGGAAAAATACGACTGAAATAGAGGATGAAAAATGTAGAGATTGTACTGATGAATGATTGGTAAGGGTTTAATTTTGCCGAAGAAAATAGGTGGAGGTAAAAAAATCCTAGAAAAATTTATATATGAAATGTTATTTCGATATAAATAAAAATGTAAAAGACGGTTTCGTACAATATCGAAACCGTCTTTTTGTATTCATTAGTGCTGATTCTGCTTGCGAGCTTGCTCTGGTGTATCCAGTCCAGTTGCACCTGGATATTGTAGTGATTGGTCACGGTCAGACTCAACGCGGCGTGATTCTCTTAGTTTTCGTTCTTGACGATCTTTACCCATAATGAATAGCACCTCCTTATTAAAAGTGTTGCTGTTATATGAAAAAACTATGCGCGAAGAAAGTGGATTAACTTTCATAAAAAGTTCCCATAATGGAAAACATAGGAGGTGAAATGATGGAAGGGAGTACTTTTTATTTTATAGCTTGGATAGGGTGGATTGTCGTGACTTTTTTTATGAAAAAGGATTCTATTCGGTGGAAGCTAAGCGCTTGTATATTGATTTTTATTATTTGCTCTCCGTTGCATGTAACGATTGCTGCATTCACTGTATCAGTAAATGCACTTTTGCTTTGTATGGTTGCTTTTATAGGAATCACGCTCTATTCTATTTGGAAAAAATTATATACCTTACTTTCGGCACTTATTATTGCAATGTTATATACAAGTTTTCATTTGTTAGAAGTATATGATCCAATTTGGATTGTGGTGGACAGGTTGTTTTTGTTAAGTAGTGCTCTTGTGTATGCATCGGTTTTATTACACGAAGATCGCATATTACGATTATGTTCTCTTTATGTAGGGATGTTACAGGGAGAATTGTTTGTGACACTTATTTTTCGAAAACTACACTTTCCTTATGATTACGGTAGTTTAGCGTTTTTTGATATCGTCGCCGTTTCTACATTGTTCATGGCAATTTTGTTTTGGATTGCAAAAGCATCAGTATATATGGAACAGTTCAAAGGGAAAACACGTAAAAGAAAGGCGAGGGTAATACATGACTGAATATACACCGGCCATTTTATGCGGCGTAATAGCGGGGACAGTAACGAGAGTGCTAATGCTCAGGACAGATACGCGGCAATATCCGACGAGGCTCCACGGGAAAATTATTCACATTGCGATGGGGTTAATTGCAGCGGCTCTAGGTGCGATTGCGATTCCGTCAATTTTGAAAAAAGATTTTTCTGCTATTACGTTTCTTACGTTGGCAGCAACACAGTTTCGTGATGTGCGTAATATGGAAAGAAATACACTTCAACAATTAGATGGATATGAGCTCGTACCGCGTGGAAATACATACATTGAAGGAATTGCATTAGTTTTTGAAAGTCGCAACTATTTGGCGATGTTAACGTCGTTTGCAACGACGTTTGCGTATATAGGGTTCCGTTCATGGATTGCTGGAGTAATTATGGCTATCATCGCATTTTTTATCGCGAAAAAATTAATGTCGGGCAGAAGGTTACATGATCTTGTTGATATCGAGCATGTTCCACTTCGTTTTGAAGGAGCGGGGCTGTATATTGATAATATTTACATTATGAATATTGGATTGCCGGCAAGGCAAGAGGAAATTATGAAATATGGAATGGGCTTTATTTTAAGGCCGAAATCAATTGATGCGATGGTGACCATCTCAAACTTAGGACAACGACAGGCTATTTTACATGATGTTTCTGTCGCTTTAGGGATTTATAGAGATTCTGGTACGCCGGCGCTTGTGCCGTTAGCAAAGCGTGATTTAGAAGATGGTAGGGTTGGGATTTTTGTCTTGCCACAAGATCAAGATGCGGAGAAAGCGATAGGTGTCATAGGGAATGTGCCGACATTAGAAAGTGCTGTTCATATGTCATCGGAAGCCCCGAAAGGAAGGGGAGATAAGGGATGATGTTAGAAAGTGTAATTCTCGCGGTTATTACAACAACGCCGGAGAAATTTGCTGGTGGTGCCCCTTTGTTTACTTGTGAATCGACAGAGGAATTAGAATTTGTTGCAAATAATTTAGAGGCAATTTTAGATGGCATTGCGCATCGCTTACAAGAGAATGTATATATTATTGTGAAACATTAGCAACGTGTGGTATAATGTGAGGTGTTTTGATACGCTGAGAAATATTCTGGAATGCAAATCCCTTCTTGCACAAAGAAGGGTTTTTTACATAATAAACAGAAGCAAGTTGAAAGGATGAAAGTATATGCCGAAACCAGTAATAGCAATAGTAGGCCGCCCGAACGTAGGAAAATCTACTATTTTCAATAGAATTGTTGGAGAAAGAGTTTCAATCGTAGAAGATATACCAGGTATAACACGAGACCGTATTTATAGTGCGGGAGAATGGTTAAATCATGAGTTTAACATTATTGATACAGGTGGAATTGATATTGGAGACGAGCCGTTCTTGACACAAATTCGTCAACAAGCGGAAGTAGCAATTGATGAAGCAGATGTTATCATTTTTATGACGAATGGTCGCGATGGTGTAACTGCAGCAGATGAAGAGGTTGCTAAAATTTTATATCGTTCTAAAAAACCAATTGTACTTGCGGTAAATAAGGTTGATAATCCAGAAATGCGTAGTGATATTTATGATTTTTATGCATTAGGATTTGGCGAGCCATTCCCGATTTCAGGTACACACGGTTTAGGACTTGGTGATTTGTTAGATGAAGCTGCAAATCATTTTCCAAAGATTGAAGAAGAAGCGTATGACGATGAAACAATCCGTTTCTCTTTAATTGGACGTCCAAATGTAGGGAAATCATCACTTGTAAATGCACTTCTTGGTCAAGAACGTGTAATTGTAAGTAATATAGCGGGAACAACACGTGATGCTGTTGATACGCCATATAGTAAAGATGGCCAAGATTATGTAATCATTGATACAGCTGGTATGCGTAAAAAAGGGAAAGTATACGAAAGCACAGAAAAGTATAGTGTACTTCGTGCACTTAGAGCGATTGAACGTTCTGACGTTGTTTTAGTCGTTTTAGACGGAGAAGAAGGAATTATTGAACAGGATAAAAAAATTGCTGGATATGCTCATGATTCAGGACGTGCTGTTATTATCGTTGTAAACAAATGGGATGCAGTGAAAAAAGATGAAAAAACAATGAAAGCATTTGAAGAAAACATCCGTGCTCATTTCCAATTTTTAGAGTACGCACCGATTGTATTCTTATCTGCGAAAACGAAAAAACGTACACAAACATTATTACCAGTTATTAATGAAGTAAATGAAAGCCATAGTATTCGTATTCAAACGAACGTATTAAATGATGTAATTATGGATGCGGTAGCGATGAATCCAACGCCAACTCATAATGGTAGCCGTCTGAAAATCTTCTATGCGACACAGGTTGCGGTAAAACCCCCAACATTTGTTATATTTGTAAACGATACAGAGTTAATGCACTTCTCATATGAGCGCTTCTTAAAGAATCGTTTACGTGAAGCGTTCGGTTTCGTAGGAACGCCAATTCACATTATCGCTAGAGCAAGAGACTAATGGAGAGGATGTGATTTTATGACAAAAATCACAGTAGTAGGAGCAGGTAGCTGGGGAACAGCGTTAGCGATGGTATTAGCTGACAATGGACATGATGTACGAATTTGGGGAAATCGCTCTGAACTTATGGATGAGATTAATACGAAACATGAGAATAGTCGATACCTTCCAGGAATTACATTGCCAAGCACAATCGTAGCCTACTCTTCTTTAGAAGAAGCATTAGTAGATGTAAATGTAGTACTTCTTGTAGTACCAACGAAAGCGTATAGAGAAGTATTGCAAGATATGAAGAAATATGTAGCGGGTCCGATCACTTGGGTTCATGCAAGTAAAGGAATTGAACCTGGTACGTCAAAACGTATTTCGGAAGTAATTGAGGAAGAAATTCCAGAGAACTTGATTAAAGACGTTGTTGTACTGTCTGGACCGAGTCATGCTGAAGAAGTCGGTTTACGTCAAGAGACTACGGTTACGTCTGCAGCAAAGCGTATGGAAGCGGCTGAGGAAGTACAAGACTTGTTTATGAATAGTTACTTCCGTGTATACACAAATCCAGATATCGTTGGAGTTGAACTTGGTGGTGCGTTAAAAAATATTATCGCATTAGCTGCTGGGATAACTGATGGACTTGGATTAGGTGATAATGCGAAAGCGGCATTAATGACACGTGGTTTAACGGAGATTGCTCGTTTAGGAAGAAAAATGGGTGGAAATCCGTTAACGTTTGCTGGTCTAACTGGTATGGGAGACTTAATCGTAACTTGTACAAGTGTTCATAGCCGAAATTGGCGTGCTGGAAATATGCTTGGAAAAGGACACTCTTTAGAAGAAGTGTTAGAAAGCATGGGTATGGTTGTGGAAGGTGTAAGAACAACGAAGGCTGCTCATGAATTAGCGGAGAAAATGGAAGTTGAAATGCCGATTACAGCTGCTTTATATGACGTGCTATTCAATGGGAATAATGTGAAAGATGCAGTAGGCTCATTGATGGGACGTGTTCGAAAACATGAAGTAGAAGCTATACCAGACTTACTTTAAAGAAAAGCGACAGAAGTACATTTGTACTTCTGTCGCTTTTTATTTTTTGGGTATTTTCACCATTTTTTTATTTTTGCATAGGATGAAGAGTAACTTGAGGAGAGGGTGAAAAGAATGGATAATAACATTTTTAATAACATTGAAAAAGAAGCGAAAGTGAATAAAGAAGATATTTTTAAATTAGCATCATCTGTACAAAATGCGAATTTACGTGATGAGACTGTGCTTCGTCAATTGATTCATCAAGTGGCTCTTATGGCAGGACGTGAAGTGCCGAAAGAACAAGAGGATCAAATTGTAAAAGCGATTATTAACAATAATATGCCCGCTGATTTTGGTTCGTTAAGTAAAATGTTTAAAAAATAAAATATATGAGAAACAAAGAGTTTGTAGATTGCATATGATAGCCATGAAAGTATGGGAATAGAGCTGTTTTGGGCATATTTGGTCAACCGAAGCGAGAGATACACTCGCTTCGGTTTTATTTTTATCTAGATTAGTGGAAGGTGCGAAAAAACCTGTTGATTAAAGTTATATATTCGTAATTTGTAGTAAAATATTCTTTTTGTATTTGTTTAAAGATTTTAATTTGTTAAAATAGTATAAAAATAGATTAATAAAAAGGGGTGTGTATATGTCAGAAGGGCTTTTAAAAATGTGGTTTGCTTTAGGGGCAATTGGATTTATGTTTTTTGCAGTAAGCTTTATTTTACTAAGTAGATACAAAATAAAGAATAAATTTTTGAAAGGGATTACAGCATTAGTAGCGTACACCCTTATGATTGTGTCAGGAATTGTTATTTTTCTTGTTGTATTTAGTGGACCTGTACAGCAGTAAAGGGGATGGTCCGAAAATGTTACATACGGAGCAAGTCATATTAGTATGAAAAGGTGATCGCTAGTGAAAAAAGTCCATATTATTTTAATATTTTGTTGTATGAGCCTTTTAACGGGGTGTTTGTATCCGAAAGAAAATATGAGACAAAATGCTGTTCCTTATGAAGATCAGCTACAGGTTGTTCAAAAGGCTGTAGCGACATTTAAGGAGCAAAATGATGGGATATTGCCAATTAAGACGCGGGATATGAATACGCCTATTTATCAAAAGTATCCAATCGATTTTCAAAAGATTGCTCCGCGTTACATACAAGAAGCGCCAGGAAATGCGTATGAAAGCGGAGGGGTGTACCAATACGTATTAATAGACGTTGAAACAAACCCGACAGTAAAGTTAATTGATGTTAGGATGGCTGAACAAATCCAGGAATTATCATTAAAGCTTAGGATGTATCGGGATGAACATCAATACCCACCTTTTAAAAAGGTAATTTCAGATGGTGTGTATGAATTAGATTTCAAAAAACTAGGATATAAAGATGTACCACAAGTGACAAGTCCGTATTCTGGTAAAGGGCTTCCTTTTGTAATCAATGAAAAGGGAGAAATCTATGTTGATTATCGAATCGACTTATATGAAGCGTTGAAAAAAAATGAAGGTCAATTTAAGGAGGGGGAAGATATTCGGAATATACTTTCGAACGATTCTCCATTTGTACCTGCGTATTCTTTACCGTATACGGTAAAGAATGGAGAACCAATTTTTTTAAAATCATAAGTCATGAACCTTTCTTTTAGTGAATAAGTTCTAGAAGAAAGGTTTTTTATGTTACACAACTTGCGATGCAAACAAAAGGTATTTTTTAATAGTCATATGAAATTGGACAAAATTATATGATATATTGTCCGAACTTCTAGAATACCATTATATTATATCAGATATTATAGGCAACGTTAGAGAAGGTATTAGTTGACTATAAACGTGGAATTATTCCCAAAAATATTGAGGGAGGGAATCACTTGGAAAAGGTAGATATTTTTAAAGATATTGCGGAACGCACAGGCGGTGATATTTATTTTGGAGTTGTAGGAGCTGTTCGAACAGGGAAATCAACATTCATTAAAAAATTTATGGAACTTGTAGTTATTCCTAATATTGAGAATGAGTCTGACCGTCAAAGGGCGCAAGATGAACTGCCTCAAAGTGCTGCTGGTCGTACAATCATGACGACGGAACCGAAGTTTGTTCCAAACCAAGCGGTTTCTATCGAAGTAGATGAAGGTCTTGAAGTGAATATTCGATTGGTAGATTGCGTTGGATATACGGTTCCAGGAGCAAAAGGCTATGAAGATGAGAATGGCCCACGCATGATTAATACTCCTTGGTATGAAGAACCTATTCCATTCCATGAAGCTGCAGAAATCGGAACACGTAAAGTAATTCAAGAACATTCCACAATTGGTGTTGTAATTACAACAGATGGAACGATTGGTGAAATTCCAAGAAGAGATTATATAGAGGCAGAAGAACGCGTAGTAAATGAGTTAAAAGAAGTAGGAAAACCTTTCATTATGATCATCAACACTGTACAGCCGTATCATCCAGATACAGAGCAATTGCGCCAAAGTTTATCTGAAGAATATGATATCCCAGTTATTGCAATGAGTGTAGAGAGTTTAAGGGAAACAGATGTGTACAATGTGCTTCGAGAAGCGTTATTTGAGTTCCCGGTTTTAGAAGTGAATGTTAACCTTCCGAGCTGGGTGATGGTGTTAAATGAAGGGCATTGGTTACGCCAAAGCTATCAAGAAGCTGTTCAAGAGACTGTAAAGGATATAAAACGTCTACGTGATGTGGACCGTGTCGTCTGGCAGTTTAGTCAGTATGAATTTATTGATCGAGCGAGCCTAGCTGGCATTGATATGGGGCAAGGTGTAGCAGAGATTGATTTATATGCGCCAGATGAATTATATGATCAAATTTTAAAAGAAGTAGTAGGAGTGGAAATTAGAGGGAAAGACCATTTATTGAAGCTTATGCTCGATTTATCTCATGCAAAAACAGAATACGATCAAGTGGCGGATGCCCTGCGTATGGTAAAGCAAACAGGATATGGTGTAGCGGCGCCTGCGCTAGCTGACATGAGCTTAGATGAGCCAGAAATTATTCGTCACGGTTCAAGGTTTGGTGTGAAATTAAAAGCTGTAGCGCCATCTATTCATATGATTAAAGTCGATGTGGAGTCAACGTTTGAGCCAATCATTGGTACTGAAAAGCAAAGTGAAGAATTAGTCCGTTACTTAATGCAGGATTTTGAAGATGACCCATTATCAATTTGGAATTCTGATATATTCGGACGTTCGCTTAGCTCTATTGTTCGAGAAGGCATACAAGCGAAACTATCTTTAATGCCAGAAAATGCGAGATATAAATTAAAAGAAACGCTAGAAAGAATTATTAACGAAGGATCTGGCGGATTAATTGCGATTATATTATAAGAAAAAATCCCTCTCATTGTAGAGGGATTTTTTTTGATTTTCGTGTATAGGATAGAAAAATAAACAGTCATTATCTAATATATTGTTGTAAATTGTCAAGTTTCATCAGATTTTCACATTTTAAGAGTAACAATTTCCTTAAAAATATTGAATTATAAAGGAGAATCGTATAATATAGGCGTTGATAATGATTTATCTACATCTTTGTAGTATAGAATTTGCAAAAATTGCCTACAAATGAAAGTAAGACTCATTTTATGATCATTATACAGTCTTATCTTTGGGAGGAGGTGAATGGCATGAACAAGACAGATTTAATCAATGCTGTTGCAGAAGCAAGTTCCCTTTCTAAAAAGGACGCAACAAAAGCAGTAGACGCTGTTTTTGATTCTATCTTAGAAGCTTTAAAACAAGGTGATAAAGTACAACTGATCGGATTCGGTAACTTCGAAGTTCGTGAGCGTGCGGCTCGTAAAGGTCGTAACCCACAAACAGGTGAGGAGATTGAAATCGCTGCAAGTAAAGTACCTGCATTCAAACCTGGTAAAGCGTTAAAAGATGCGGTTAAATAATCCTTACATATTAACAGGGAAGAAGAGTTTCCTTTTTGGAAACTCTTCTTTTTGCTTTTAAAAACATAAATATGCTAGAATGTGTTCGTATCACTTTTAGGTTTTCGGGAGGGCTAGCGGATGGCAAAAGTTAATTTAGAACAAATTGAACATGCAGTACGCCTTATTTTAGAGGCAATCGGAGATGACCCAAATCGTGAGGGAGTACTTGATACACCAAAGCGTGTTGCAAAAATGTACGCAGAAGTGTTCGCGGGTATGCATGAAGATCCGAAAGAACATTTGCATAAAGTGTTCGGAGAAGATCACGAGGAGCTTGTACTAGTAAAAGATATACCGTTTTATTCGATGTGTGAGCATCATTTAGTTCCATTCTATGGAGTTGCTCACGTTGCATATATTCCGCAAGGCGGAAAAGTGACAGGGTTAAGTAAATTAGCTCGAACTGTAGATACAATTGCACGTCGTCCACAACTGCAAGAACGTATTACATCAACAGTAGCGAACTCTATTATGGAAGTACTAGAGCCGCATGGTGTAATGGTAGTAGTAGAAGCGGAACATATGTGCATGACGATGCGCGGTGTGAAGAAGCCAGGCGCGAAAACAGTAACAACAGCAGTGCGTGGTGTGCTAGAAAATGATGCTGCAGCGCGTAGTGAAATTTTATCTTTTATTAAATCGAAGTAAAGAAAAGTAGGAAACTGCTTTTCTTTTTTTTTTATGTAAATAAATGATATAGTTTTAGGAAGGAAGAGTGAGAATAGAAAGACTACTAAAAAGAATGGAAGATGTTATTTCGTTCGGTGGAAGTTTGGAAAGAGTAGCCAAGTTTTGGTTATAGAAAATAGTATGTATGTGTTATAATAAGTTTTATGAATTAGAAAACAAGGGTGATTTTTGTGTGTGACATCTACGGAGGGTATGCGGGTATAAGAGAGAAATTGATGGAGAAATTACGCCATCCTTATTTTATAAACTATATTGAAGAACCATTTATTGATGAAGAGAAAATAGCATTGTTATATGGTGCTTTAAAAAGTGCAAATTTACATATAGAACAAATTGAGCATTATGTAGTAACGATTATGCTTGTGCAAATTGCGCTTGATACACATGAAAGAGTATCAAATAAAGCAGGGGAAGAAGCAAATGAATCGCATAAACGTCGTCAGCTAACAGTACTTGCTGGTGATTACTATAGCGGGTTATATTATTACTTATTGTCTATGAATCGTGATATTGTTTTAATTCGTGCGCTTGCTGAAGGAATTAAAGAAATTAATGAACACAAAATAATGTTATATCAAAAAGCGCATGAAACGATGGATGACATAATGGAAAGTGTAGTTGCGATTGAGTCTGCACTTTTGCAAAAAACATGTGATCATTTTCATTTATCTCATTGGAAGCCATTTATAACGTATGTACTAGGAAAAAACCGTCTTCAAAAAGAATGTGAACTGCATGCTGAAAAACAACATTCACCTGTTTTTCAAGCTGTTCAAGGGATTATGAAGGATCAAGCGGAGGTAGAAACAGTTATTAATGGATGGATGATGGAACTCAGAAAGAAAGAAAATCAATTTTTGGAAAACCACACAGATATAAGCGAAATAAACTCTGTGTTAAGAGATAAATCGAAGACATAAGCAATTTTACATTGGAAGAAGGTACGAGCATGCAACAATCAAAAGAAGAAAGAGTACATGATGTATTTGAGAAAATCTCTGATAAATACGATGTGATGAATTCTGTAATTAGTTTTCAAAGACATAAAGCGTGGCGTAAAGAGACGATGCGCATTATGGATGTAAAACCAGGTAACAAGGCACTTGATGTTTGCTGCGGGACAGCGGACTGGACAATTGCGCTAGCTGGAGCAGTAGGTGAACAGGGCAAGGTTGTTGGTTTAGACTTCAGTGAAAATATGTTATCTGTCGGTAAACAAAAGGTCGAGGCGTTACAATTAAAACAAGTAGAACTACTTCACGGGAATGCAATGGAACTTCCATTTGAAGATAACACATTTGATTATGTAACGATTGGATTTGGTTTGCGTAACGTACCGGATTATATGCACGTATTAAAAGAAATGACGCGTGTAGTAAAACCAGGTGGAAAAGTAATTTGTTTAGAAACATCTCAACCAACAATGATTGGTTTTCGACAAGGATATATTTTATACTTTAAATATATCATGCCGTTATTTGGAAAGTTATTTGCGAAAAGTTATAAAGAATATTCATGGCTGCAAGAATCTGCTAGTACATTCCCAGGTATGAAAGAATTGGCTAATATGTTTGAAAAAGCTGGACTTGAACGTGTACAAGTGAAGCCGTTTACTTTTGGGGTAGCAGCGATGCATTTAGGTATGAAACCAGAATCAAAATAGAAAAAAGAAGTTTTAGGTTAAGGTGAACAATATGAAGTTACAACTTATGTACTCTTTTTTACGATCGGATATTAATGTAATAGAAAAAGAATTAAAAAAGACAGTTGCTTCTGAACAGCCATTAGTAGAAGAGGCGGCATTACAACTTATTGAAGCTGGTGGGAAGCGAATTCGTCCTGTATTTGTGTTGCTTGCGGGAAAGTTTGGAGACTATAAGTTAGATGCAATTAAGCATGTAGCTGTTGCATTAGAACTTATTCATATGGCTTCTCTTGTTCATGATGATGTTATTGATGCTGCTTTTTTACGACGTGGTAGTGCGACTGTGAATGCGAAATGGGGAGATCGTATTGCAATGTATACAGGGGACTATTTATTTGCTAAGTCTCTTGAATGTATAACAAATATCGAAATTCCAGAGGCGCATCAGGCGCTATCGCATACCATTTTAGAAGTATGTAAAGGTGAAATAGAACAAATTAAAGATAAATATAACTATGATCAAAATTTAAGAACGTATTTAAGAAGAATAAAGCGAAAAACAGCGTTATTAATTGCTGCGAGTTGCCAACTAGGAGCAATTGCTGCTGGCGCTAATCGTGATACGGTAAGTCGTCTGTTTTGGTACGGATATTTCGTAGGGATGTCGTATCAAATTATTGATGACATTTTAGATTTCGTTTCCACAGAAGAGAAACTGGGCAAACCTGCTGGTGGTGATTTGTTACAAGGAAATATTACGCTTCCTGCTCTATACGCTATGGAAGATCCGATACTTCGCAAAAAAATCACATCTGTACATGAAAATACAACAGCGGATGAAATGAAAGAAATTATTGAGGCTGTAAAGAATAGTGCTGCTATTGATAAAGCATTTGCATTTAGTGAACGTTATTTACATAAAGCATTAGAAATTATAAAACCACTCCCACGTGGACAAGCGAAGTATGCATTACAAAATGTAGCAAAGTATATTGGAAAACGAAAATTTTAGTGTTTTTTCTAAAAAATAAAATAATCTCTCTATTTCAAAACTATTGCACAATTGTGATAAGGGTGTTAATATGTGTGTGGGGATATACAATTACATACATAATTCAGAAGTGGAGAGATTTTTTATGGAAAAAACATTTCTAATGGTAAAACCAGACGGTGTACAACGTGCCTTCATTGGGGAAATCGTAGCTCGTTTTGAGAAGAAGGGCTTTCAATTAGTTGGTGCAAAATTAATGCAAGTAACTCCGGAAATTGCTGGACAACACTATGCTGAGCACACAGAAAAACCTTTCTTTGGTGAATTAGTAGACTTTATTACATCTGGCCCTGTATTCGCAATGGTATGGCAAGGTGAAGGTGTAGTAGATACAGCTCGTAACATGATGGGTAAAACAAGACCACATGAAGCAGCTCCTGGAACAATTCGTGGAGATTTCGGTGTAACTGTTGCGAAAAACATTATCCATGGTTCTGATTCGTTAGAAAGTGCAGAGCGCGAGATTGCTATTTTCTTTAAAGAAGAAGAATTAGTTGACTACTCAAAATTAATGAATGAATGGATTTACTAATTATTTTGAAATAATTTGTAAACGCTTTAATCACTGTGATAATAGTAGAAAGTGCAAGGAGAATAGGGGTATTCTTCTTGCACTTTTTTTATTTCATTTAGTTACGAATTTAGAGCGGTTATGATATATTGATATGTAAAGTAAAAGGCCTATCGGAGAATAAACGAATGGCTGATGTATTATATAATTTCTTTTATATTTTTAGAGTAATGAAGGATAATATCATTGCTTAATATAGCGGGATAAATACATATACGAAAAGAGGAATAACGTATGCGATATATTACAGCTGGTGAATCTCATGGTCCACAACTTACAACGATTATAGAAGGTGTACCAGCAGGTCTACCTTTAGTAGCGGCTGATATAAATGAAGAGTTAGCTAGAAGGCAAAAGGGATATGGGCGTGGTAGACGCATGCAAATTGAAACAGATCAAGTGCAAATTGTAAGTGGTGTTAGACATGGAGAGACATTAGGTTCTCCAATTGCACTTGTTGTTGAAAATCGTGATTTTGCACATTGGACAAAAATTATGGGCGCAGAGCCTTTAACGGAACAAGAAGAAAAAGAAATGAAAAGAAAAGTAACAAAGCCAAGACCTGGACATGCTGATTTAAATGGTGCGATTAAATATGGACATAGAGACATGAGAAATGTACTGGAACGTTCTTCAGCGCGCGAAACGACAGTGCGTGTTGCTGCTGGTGCGGTTGCTAAAAAAGTGTTAGCAGAACTTGGTATTACAGTGGCGGGCCATGTAATTGAAATTGGCGGTGTACAGGCTAAGGAAATGACGTATCGTTCAATTGAAGAATTAAAAAGTATTACAGAAGCATCACCTGTACGTTGCTTAGATGAAGAAGCTGGTAACCAAATGATGAAAGCAATTGATGATGCGAAAGCAAATGGTGATTCAATCGGTGGAACGGTTGAAGTGATTGTAGAAGGAATGCCAATTGGGGTTGGTAGCTATGTGCATTATGACCGAAAACTGGATGCAAAATTAGCAGCCGCAATTATGAGCATTAATGCGTTTAAAGGTGTCGAGATTGGAATTGGTTTTGAAGCAGCGCATAGACCGGGAAGTGAAGTTCATGATGAAATTCTGTGGGATGAAGAGCATGGATATACACGAAGAACAAATAATGCAGGTGGATTAGAAGGCGGTATGACAACTGGAATGCCAATTGTTGTGCGCGGTGTGATGAAACCGATACCTACACTATATAAACCCCTTCAAAGTGTAGATATTGATACGAAAGAGCCTTTTACAGCGAGTATTGAACGTTCTGACAGTTGCGCTGTTCCAGCAGCTAGTGTCGTTGCGGAAGCGGTTGTGGCTTGGGAGTTAGCGACAGCTTTAATAGAACAATTCGGATTAGATCGTATGGACCTTATTCGTGAAAATATTGAGAAACATAATGAATATGCGAGGGGATTTTAATGGGAAACATACATATTCAAACGAAATCAAAAGAATATGATGTACACGTAGGAAAAGAATCATTGTCACATTTGAAAACAATCGTTCAAAATATGCAGCCATCTGTATCAAACGTTATGATCATTTCAGATGAAGCTGTTGCATCTTTCCATTTACAGACAGTTGTAGATGCATTGAAAATAGAGCAAAACGTATTTTCATTCGTTGTACCGAGTGGCGAGAAAGAGAAGTCATTTGAAAACTTCTATGCGGCTCATACGTCAGCTCTTGAAAATAAATTAGATAGAAATTCTTTAATTATTGCACTTGGAGGCGGGATGATTGGAGATTTAGCTGGTTTTGTTGCCGCGTCGTTTATGCGTGGAATTCGCTTTATTCAAGTTCCAACAACTTTATTAGCTCACGATAGTGCAGTAGGTGGGAAAGTAGCGATCAATCATCCGTTAGGTAAAAATATGATCGGTGCATTCCATCAACCAGAAGCAGTTGTATATCATACGCCGTTTTTACAGTCTCTTCCTGAAAAAGAGTGGCGTTCAGGTTATGCAGAAGTGATAAAACATGCTCTTATTGGTGATGTAAAGCTGTATCATTGGTTAAAAGAAGAAGTGCAAACATTAGCGGATCTTCGTGATGAGAAGTTAATTCATATATTAACGAAGGCAATTCCTGTAAAGGCAAATATTGTATCACAAGATGAAACAGAAAAAGGTGTACGCGCTCATTTGAACTTTGGACATACGTTAGGCCATGCTCTTGAAAAAGAACTAGGATATGGAAATATTACTCACGGTGACGGAGTAGCGGTTGGTATGTTATTTGCCTTGTTTTTAAGTGAACAAGTGTACAAGGTTGATCTTTCCTATGAAGAGATGAAGCAGTGGTTCTTAAAGTACGGCTATCCAAAAATACCAAGTGATTTGAATGTAGAGCGCCTCGTCCAGCTGATGAAACAAGATAAGAAAGCGAATGCTGGAGCAATTCATATGGTGCTAATGCAGGAATATGGGGTAGTGAATGTCGTATCTATTCCAGATGAGACTGTTCATATTGCGTTAGAGGCATTTCAAAAGGATATGGCTTAAGAAGTGTGAAGTGCTTGTTTTGAGGTATTCTCGTAATAGTGACGGTTAAGATAAACGATTACAGTGCGGGATTACCACCGTATTGTAATCGAATTGAATAAAATGACTGGGGGAAGAAAAATGAGAGTGAAAGAGCAATTGTTAACTTTGAGAGCATATGTACCTGGGAAAAACATTGAAGAAGTAAAAAGGGAATATGGATTATCAAAAATTGTGAAATTAGCATCGAACGAAAATCCATTCGGTTGCTCAGCACGTGTAACAGAAGCATTAACTTCTTTAGTGAGTCAATACGCTCTTTATCCAGATGGATATGCCTTTGAACTTCGGACAAAAGTAGCAGAGCAGTTAGGTGTTAAAGCAGAACAACTGTTATTTGGTAGTGGATTAGATGAAGTCATTCAAATGATTAGCCGTGCATTACTACAAGAAGGAACAAATGTTGTAATGGCGAATCCAACATTCTCGCAATACCATCACCATGCTGTAATTGAAGGAGCAGAAGTTCGTGAAGTACCACTTAAAGATGGCATTCACGATTTAGATGCGATGTTACAGCAAGTAGATGATAAAACGAAGATTGTATGGATTTGTAACCCGAATAATCCGACAGGTACATATGTAGAGAAACAAAATTTACTTTCATTTTTAGAATCAGTTCCTAAGTCAGCGCTCGTTATTATGGACGAAGCATACTATGAATATGCGGGAGCAGAAGACTATCCACAAACATTACCACTTCTTAAAAAATATGAAAATCTTATGGTTTTACGTACGTTTTCGAAAGCATATGGTTTAGCTGCTTTCCGTATCGGGTATGTGGTTGGTAATGCGAAGTTAATCGGGCAGCTAGAAGTAGCGAGGTTACCATTTAATACATCGACTGTAGCCCAATCTGTAGCCCTTGCTGCATTAGAAGATCAAGCGTTTTTACAAGAATGTGTGAAAAAGAATGAAGAAGGATTAAATCAATATTACGCATTTTGTAAGGAATATAATGTATTCTATTATCCATCTCAAACAAATTTCATTTTCTTAAAGCTCGGTATTCCTGGTAATGAGGCTTTCGAACGATTAATGAAGAAAGGCTACATTGTTCGTTCTGGTGCTGCATTTGGTATACATGATGGTATTCGTATTACTGTCGGTTTGAAAGAAGAAAATGATGAAATTATAGAATTATTGACAGAGCTTGTAAAAGAGCAAGTAAAGAAAGAAGAAACATACTCTTAAGAGTGTGTGAAGGCTCCTATTATAGGAGTCTTTTTTATTTAAATGAAGGCCTGTAAAGCTCGATCCGTGCGTGTTAATAATTAATAAGGGAAGTTATTTGCACGGTAATGAAAGAAAACGGTACAATAGAAAGTAGTAATGCGGTATCGGTGTCATATTCGAATCGTTATTAGTGAAAGTACAAGAAGAAGTATGCTCATTCTAAAGGTTGCGTTCTTACACCTAGTTGCTTATGATAAATGAACAGAAAATAATATTTGTTAGAATTAAAGGAGACGTTTATGCAAAAGTTTGAACAAGCTGTTTCATATATTGAAAATGGTGAAGCGGAAAAAGGATTACAATTATTAAAAGAACAATTAAAAATTGCGAATGATGAAGAGAAGTATGATATTGCTCGTTACTATCATACACTTGGATTTACGGATGAAGCGTTAGCTATTACAGAAGACTTGCGTTTATTGTACCCGGAAGAAAGTGAATTCACTGTATTTTTAGCAGAATTATATATTGATCTAGACAAAGAAGATGAAGCGATTGAAGTACTTCATGATATTCCAGAAACTGATGAATTGTATGTTCAATCGTTATTACTTGTTGCGGATTTATTCCAAATGCAAGGTTTCGATGATGTAGCAGAACAAAAACTATTAAAGGCAAAAGAAATGATGCCTGACGAACCTGTTATTACGTTTGGATTAGCAGAGTTATATAGTAGTAAAGGGGAAGAACAAAAGGCAATTACTCATTATGAGTCGCTATTAGTGGAACATAAAGTAATGGGTGGTGTTGTCATTGCACTTCGCCTTGCAGAAACGTTAAGTGCGATTGGGAATTGGGAAGAAGCGATCTCTTACTATGAAGCAGGTTTAGAGGAACAAAAAGATATCCACTCATTATTTGGATATGCCTTCACATTATACCAAGGCGAAGAATACCAAAGAGCAATTGGTGCTTGGCAAGAACTAAAAGAATTAGATCCGGAGTATGCATCGCTTTACATGTATTTAGCGAAAAGCTATGAAAAAGAAGGAATGCTTCAAGAAAGCTATGAAACACTTCAAGAAGGAATTAAAGTAGATGAGCTTTCTGTACCATTTTATGTAGAATTAGCGAACATTGCAGCGAAATTAGGAAAAATAGCGGAAGCAGAGGAAGTGCTTCAAAAAGCGCTTGAGTTAGATCCAGGACATTTAGGTGCAATATTAAAATATGCTTATATCTTAAAGGAACAAGAAAAGTATGAAGAGCTAATTGCAGTTGTAGAGCGTGCGATTGATAGCGGAGAACCAGATACACAACTACTTTGGGATCTTGCGTTTGCAAAAAAACAATTAGAAATGTATTCGGATGCATTAAAACACTATGAAAGTGCATATACTTCTTTTAAGAATCATCCAGACTTCTTGGAAGAGTACGGTTATTTCTTATTGGAAGAAGGTATGCGAAAAGAGGCGAAAGAAGTATTTACTCAGTTAATACAACTAGACCCGACACAAATTCATATTGAAGAATTGTTATATAATTTAGAGGATTTTTCATAAGTTGGAAGGAAACTGAATGCCGCTTCTTGAATCTAAAAAGAAAAGAGAAAGACAGAGGAGGGACTTAATTGCTATGAATACCCCTGTTTCTGTAAACGAGAAGAAGGATTTTGTAAAATGGTTTTTGAATAATTACCAACTGAAACAGCGTGAATGTGTATGGATTTTGAATTATTTAATGAGTCACGACCAATTAATGCATAAAGTCCACTTCGTAGAGCATGCAAAATATTGTCCGCGTGGCTTAGTGATGTCCGCGAATTGTGTAAAAGATACACCGTTTCACTTCTTTAAACAAAATGTTATGACAACAGATGCTGAAAAATCGTTTCATGATATTCGTTTAAATCGAGATGAGGATATTTATATTCAACTCAATTTTAAATCATCGTTTCAAAATGCCAATTATGTAGCTGTATTAGAAGAAAACCCGTATTTACCGAAGCATATTGAAGTAAATGAAAAAGATCGTTTACTTGCAGAAAGATTTTTAGAAGAAAGTGTATTTTCTTTTAGAAGAGAACGTCTTTTGAAACAAATTGATGAAGCGCTGGATAAGCAAGATCAGGAAGCGTTTCATAGGTTAACAGCTGAGTTAAAGATGTTATAGAATTCATTTGGATTTATAAAATTTTACAAATTTCAGACTTTTTAAGAAAAACTACCTTAATATAGGTAGTTTTTCTTTTTTTACCTCTTTTAGTATGGTTTAATATATATAAAGTGAAAGTTCTGTCATTTGCAGGTGAGGGGAGGGAAGAAATTTGAAATGGATTGTAAAAGATGTGGAACAGTTTGAGAAAGCAAGAGAGTATGTAGATACAGGTGTTATACCACTTTTATCAATTTCGGCAGCAAAAGAAATGAAAATGGTAGTAGAACAAGGTGAATTTATCGAATTGTTGAGTATGGAGTTGGAAAGAGAATATAAAGGAAGAGTGCTTTTACTACCCGCATTTACGTATTTAGTAGAAAGTCAAAAAAACGAAAAAGTTCGTTTGCAAGAATGGACAAATCATTTACAAGAGCAAGGTTTTAAGCATATTGCTTATGTTACAAGTGATTTTTCATGGAAAGAAGATATGCAAGAATTGCAGGGAGATTTATTTTGGTTTCCTTCATTAGCGTTAGAACAATTTAGTGATCAAGCGAAAAGAGAAGTTATTCATGCGCATATAAAAAATATAATGGTGATGTTAGAAGAAAAATGGGGAAAATAATAATAAACAGAAAGTTCTTATTATTATGAGTAGTATGATATTGACCTGTGCATGACCGTATTATATCATGATAGTGTCCTAGTTTTTATTTTTTATATAATTTATCACGAGGGGACAATTTCTGATAGAGGGGGGAAATTTTCGTGAGCGAGAAAGAACATCGTGTATCAAGAAGACAGTTTTTAAATTACACCCTTACAGGGGTAGGAGGCTTTATGGCAGCGGGTATTTTAATGCCGATGACGCGATTTGCGCTTGATCCGGTGTTAAGAAAAGAAGCGGGAACGGATATGGTTGCTGTTGCACAAGTAAAGGATATTACAACAGAGCCGAAACGTTTCGACTTTAAGGTGAAGCAGGTTGATGGTTGGTACAAGTCCGAAGAGCCAAAATCAGCTTGGGTTCATAAAGATGAAAGCGGAGACATTGTTGCGTTCTCTCCGGTATGTAAACATTTAGGATGTACAGTGAACTGGAATTCGGACAAAGCACATCCGAATCAATTCTTTTGTCCATGCCACGGGGGCCGTTACACAAAAGACGGGATGAACATTAAAGGCACGCCGCCGCTTGCTCCACTTGATGTATACGAGTCTAAAGTGAAAGATGGAACGCTGTATTTAGGAAAAGCGAAGCCAAGAGGGGGTGCAAAGTAGATGCTAAATAAAATTTATGATTGGGTAGATGAAAGGTTAGATATTACACCGATATGGCGTGATATTGCTGATCATGAAGTACCTGAACATGTAAACCCGGCACATCACTTTTCTGCATTCGTTTATTGCTTTGGAGGACTGACCTTTTTCGTTACTGTAATTCAAATTTTATCTGGAATGTTTTTGACGATGTATTATGTGCCTGATATTAAAAATGCTTGGGAATCGGTTTATTATTTACAAAATGAAGTTGCATACGGACAAATTGTTCGTGGTATGCACCACTGGGGTGCTAGTCTCGTCATTGTAATGATGTTTTTACATACACTTAGAGTTTTCTTCCAGGGTGCGTATAAAAAGCCTCGTGAGCTAAACTGGATTGTTGGTGTTCTTATTTTCTTTGTTATGTTAGGTCTTGGATTTACTGGATATTTATTACCGTGGGATATGAAAGCTTTATTTGCTACGAAAGTAGGGATTCAAATTGCAGAGCAAACGCCTCTCATTGGTCCTTATATTAAAACATTACTCGCTGGTCATTCCGAAATTGTTGGCGCTCAAACATTAACTCGCTTCTTTGCTATTCACGTCTTCTTCTTACCAGCAGCACTTCTAGGTTTAATGGCCTTCCACTTCATCATGATTCGCAAACAAGGTATTTCCGGTCCGCTATAAGAGATTGCTAAATAAAAGGGGAAAGAACTAAAGGAGGGAGATTATGCATCGCGGCAAAGGGATGAAGTTTGTAGGAGATTCTCGGGTACCAGTAGCTCGGAAACCAAATATTCCAAAAGACTATTCTGAATACCCAGGGAAAACAGAAGCATTTTGGCCGAACTTCTTGTTAAAAGAATGGATGGTTGGTGCAGTTTTTTTAATCGGTTATTTATGTTTAACAGTGGCGCATCCGTCACCACTTGAGAGAATGGCGGATCCAACTGATGCTGGATATATACCACTTCCAGATTGGTATTTCTTATTCTTGTATCAGTTATTAAAGTATTCTTATGCTTCTGGCTCATTTACTGTAATTGGAGCATTCATTATGCCAGGGATTGCGTTTGGCGCATTACTGTTAGCTCCATTTCTTGATCGAGGTCCAGAAAGACGCCCATTGAAGCGTCCTGTAGCAACGGGATTTATGCTTTTAGCAATTGCATCCATTATCTTTTTAACTTGGGAATCTGTAGCACACCACGACTGGGAAGCTGCAAAAAAACAAGGAGCAATTGTAAAAACAGCACCAGTTGATAAAAATGATGACGGCTATAAATTAATGCAAAAAAATACTTGTTTAACGTGTCACGGTGACAATTTACAGGGCGGGGCAGCAGCGCCTGCACTGCAAAACTTAACTTTAAAGCCAGAAGAAATTGCTAAAATTGCGAAAGACGGAAAAGGTTCAATGCCTAAAGGTGTATTTAAAGGTACAGATGAGGAACTGAAGAAACTTTCGGAATTCGTTGCAAAGTATAATAAAAAATAATAAAAAGCTGACTACAAAAAAATTGTAGTCAGCTTTTTATTTTGATGAAAGAAAGTTTACTATATAATAGAGTAGAGTTTGAGGAAAGAATGACTTTGTTTGAAAGGTGTTGGACATACAGCTTGGTTTACTTGTATGCAATGTTAAGACAACGCTCCGTATTATTATTTTTATTAGTTGTTAACATATTAGGTACAATATACGGATTTATATGGTATGGAAATCAATTAAAAGAAACTTCACCTATTTTTTGGCCGTTTGTACCTGATAGCCCGATGGCGAGTCTCTTTTTTGTCTTTGTTTTAATTGCTTTTTTAATAAAGAGAAATTGGGGATTAATAGAGGCGCTAGCGATTGTTACTTTAATAAAATATGGTATATGGGCTGTTGTTGTAAATGCAATTATGATCTATGTAAAAGGTCCTATTGGTGTTATAGGGTATATGTTAATGCTTTCGCATTTTGCGATGGCAGTACAAGGATTGTTATATGCACCGTTTTACCGTATAAAAAAATGGCATTTTGCGGTAGCAGCTATATGGACATTACATAATGATGCAATTGATTATTTATTTTGGCAAATGCCGAGATATGGAATTATGCATTTGTTTGTAGAAGAAATTGGTTATTTTACGTTCTGGCTAAGCATCGCTACACTATGTATTACATATTATTCTTGCTTGCGTGAGAACCGAAAACAGTTTTCTTTATGATAGTTAAAACATGTAGGGGGAGAAAATGAAGAAAAATAAGAGTGGTACAAAAATATGGGACCGATTGATTACGATAGCTGTTTCATACAGCATAGCATTTTCTATATTTGCACTCGCAACAACGGCGGTTGTATACGGGAAATGGCTGTATTATTTTGAAATTGATTTTTTAAACATTCCAGATTTAGCGGATATGACGAAGGGTGATATTAAAAGAAATTATGATGTGCTTATCACATATTTATCGCCGTTTTATGATGGTGTATTGCAGTTGCCAACATTAGATATGTCTACAAATGGCCGTATTCATTTTGTAGATGTTAAAAATATTTTAGTAAAGATTCAATATGTGATGTATGCGACAATTATGATTGCTATAATAGGCGGGATTTATTTATTAAAAAAGAAAAATGAAAAGTTTTTACTACACGGATCGATTTTAACAATTATTTTCCCGATAGCGCTGATGCTACCAATCGCTATTAATTTTGAAAAGAGTTTTGTATTATTTCATAAACTTTTATTTAGTAATGATTATTGGATGTTTGATATTGAAACGGATCCGATTATATTAATGCTACCAGAAGAATTCTTTATGCATGCAGCGTGTGCTATTTTATTATTTATTTTATGTGGCAGCATACTTTGTTATAGCTTGTATAGATATTTCGTAAAAAAGAAAAGGGTTTCAAAGGGAAAATTCTCTGTTTAAAGAGAATTTTTTTTGTTTGTAAAACGATAATATATTTTTCGGTTCAGTTCTGTTCTATTCTTGTCCAAATTAACATATTTTGTACTAGTAGTTATAGGGGGGACCGTGATGAAGAGAACATTAATTGGATTGATAGCATTTCTAATTATAATGTTTCCGTTACGTATATATGCTGAAGAGTGGAGTGAACTAACAGGGTTGTTAGATGACTCATTACAATTAGTGAAGCGTAATGAAGATGAAAAAGCAGTACAAGTATTACAACATTTCTCGGAGCAGTTTGTAATAAAGGGGAATGAAAAGAAGCAAGAAGTAACGCCAGATCAAGTTAGAGTTATTTCTTTAGCTTACGACAAGGCCAAACAATCTCTCGTGGAAACAGATTTAAGTAAACAAGTTAAAATCGATAATGTGTTAGCCCTGCAGCTCGCTGTTGATGCACAAGTGTCGAAATATCAACCACTTTGGATGGAAAGAGAAACAAAAATAATGGGTGCCTTTTCTCAAATGGAAAAAGCGATGAAAAAAGAAGATACGGGACAGTTTCAACAAACGTTAAACACATTTTTACATGAATTTAATATTATTTATCCAAGCTTAATGATTGCTTTGCCAGAAAACGAAGTGCAGCGTGTAAATGCCCATTTATCTTATTTGGATGAATTTCGTAACGTTATGTTAAAAACGAAAGGTGGGCAAATGCAACTAGGAATCATTAAAGGGGATTTGCAAAAAATATTTCACACAGTAAAAAAAGATGAAATTGCACCCTCGCTCATTTGGTTTATGACAATTACTGGGGGTCTTATTTTATTCACATTAACTTATGTTGGGTGGAGAAAGTATAAAGGAGAGAGAGAAAAAAGAAAGGGTAATGTACACTCTAAGAATAGATAATGCAATAAATAAAGATACGGATTGTAAGGTTTATTCATTGACAATGATGGCAGAAGAAAATAGAATGAGAAGTACTATAATTAAAACTTCAATGGAGGTTCATGATGTTTTATTTAATTTACTTCGCGATCATAATGATCATACCGTTGTATGCACAGTCAAGAGTACGTAGTGCTTATAGCAAGTATTCACAAGTTTATTCAACATCAGGTATGACAGGAGCGGAAGTGGCTCGAAAAATTTTAGATGAAAATGGATTATACAACGTAGCTGTAGAAGAAACACCAGGTCATTTATCAGACCATTATGATCCAACTGCAAAAACAGTTCGATTATCAACAGATAACTATTATGGTCATTCAGTTGCTGGTACAGCAGTTGCAGCACACGAAGTAGGACACGCAATTCAAGATGCAAAAGATTATAACTTTATGCGTATTCGTCATTCGTTAGTGCCTGTGGCGAATTTTGGATCGAATATATCATGGGTATTTATTATGATTGGTATATTTGCGACAATGTCAAAACTATTGTTATTAGGAATTATTTTAATGGCAGCAGGTGTTGTGTTCCAACTCGTTACATTACCAGTTGAGTTTGATGCATCAAAGCGTGCAATGCAACAAATTGAAGCGTTAGGTATCGTATCAACAGATGAATATGGCCAAGCTCGTAAAGTATTAAATGCGGCAGCATTAACATATGTAGCAGCTGCAGCTGTAGCGGTATTTGAATTATTACGTCTCGTATTAATGTATACTGGTATGCAGCGTAGCGACGACTAAAGACTATCAATTTTGATAGTCTTTTTTGTTTTGTGGATTGAATTATATAATGTATTGTAAATAGAAATAATAGAAGTAATGTGGAAAGGTGGTGAGGGAAATGAAATATCCAAGCCATTTAGTAAAACAAGTGAGAGAACAAAGTGCTTCTTATCAGCTAGAAGGATTTTTAAGTGGACAAGGTCCTGAAAATCCAAAATTTATGTTGCTAGGAGAAGCGCCTGGTGAAACAGAAATTCATAATGGGATTCCATTTAGCGGGAGAGCGGGAAAACAATTAATGGAGTTTTTAGAACGGATTCACGTTACAAGGGAAGAAGTATATATTACGAGCACTGTTCGGAGTAGACCTTATAAGTGGCGAGAGAAAAAAGAACGAAATGGTGAAATCATACAGAAAAAGTATAATAGAACGCCAAATCAAGGGGAAATACTTGCCCATGCCCCTTTGTTAGATTATGAATTAGAGAAAATAAACCCGAAGCTTATCGTCACGCTTGGAAATATCGGCCTTCAACGTTTAATAGGAAAAAATACAAAAATCACAGATGTGCACGGACAATTATTAAAAAAGCCTATTCAAAAATTAAAGGATATGCAAAGTGTAGAGTTTACATGGTCAGAGAAAGAATATCATATTTTCCCGACTTTTCATCCTGCTTCCATTTTTTATAATCGGAGTTTATTGGAGCTTATTTATGAGGATTTAGAGAAACTTGAAAAATATGTAAGAAAAAACTAGAAAAGCTAAAGAGCTTTTCTAGTTCGGTTTATGTATGTAACGGATTTTTATTTTCATCTAATGTAAAACCTTCACCAACTACATCATGTACGTCACTTACAGCAACAAAGGCGTGAGGATCTACAGAAGTAATTATATTTTTTAATTTCACGATTTCATTTTTAGCGACAACGCAATACAATACATTCCGTTCCACTTTCGTATACGATCCAACAGCTTTTAAAAAGGTTGCGCCGCGCTCCATATCAGATAAAATTTTGGCAGCAATTTCATCGTTTTTATCTGAGATAATAGTGGCTCCTTTCGCCGCATAGGCTCCTTCCTGCATAAAATCAATGACTTTCGCACCGATAAAAACAGCAACTAACGTATACATGCCCTCGCGGTATGATAAATAGGTAAGAATCGAGACGATAATGACGATAGCATCAAACATAAACATCGTTTTCCCCATACTCCAGCCAACATATTTATGAGCGAGTCTCGCGATAATATCTACACCGCCAGTAGTCCCGCCGTATTTAAATATGATTCCAAGACCTATACCAATGAATGCCCCGGCGAATAAAGCTGCGAGTGTCATATCATTTTGTAAATTTAAATGTAAGTTGAGAACTTCGTAACGCTGAAAAATCCATAGAAATAAAGATACGCTAAAGGTGCCGATTAGTGTATAGATAAATGTTGTTCTTCCAAGTAACTTCCAACCAATGAAAAATATAGGGATATTTAAAATTAAGTTTGAGTAAGAAGGATCAAACTTAAATAGAAAATACAATAATAGTGTAATACCGGTAAATCCACCTTCTGCAAGGTGATTTTCAATATTGATATTCACAATACCGAAAGAAAAAATAGCGGAACCGATTAAAATGAAAATGATATTTCGAATCTTCAAATTTGATGTCATATAGAAATCCCCCTAATTATGTAGATTGCATTGCTCCGCTGATATGGTAAAACATAATGATAAGTAATTTCTAGTTGTTAGTAAAAATAAAGAAGGCTATAAAAATAATGGATCTGGGCTAATCTTTTGCAAAAATCACAAAAGAAAGTTTCACTTTACCCCGTTCCAACGGCTGGTAGGAGATAAAGCTCTGAAGCAGGACAAACCAGCCGTAAGAACCCGATTGGTTTAGGCTGATCTTTTGCAAAAATCACAAAAGAAAGTTTCACTTTACCCCGTTCCAACGGCTGGTAGGGGATAAAGCTCTGAAGCAGGACAAACCAGCCGTAAGAACCCGATTGGTTCAACTAATCTTTTGCAAAAATCACAAAAGAAAGTTTCACTTTACCCCGTTCCAACGGCTGGTAGGAGATAAAGCTCTGAAGCAGGACAAACCAGCCGTAAGAACCCGATTGGTTCAACTAATCTTTTGCAAAAATCACAAAAGAAAGTTTCACTTTATTATAGTCTATCCCAAAAAGGGTCGCAAATAGGTGTTTGGCAGGGAATAATATTTGTCAAATCGCGATGAATTGGCTAACATGAAAGAGGAAGGATTAGAGGTGAGTTGTATGGAAGCGAAAACGATGAAGGATATGCAGAAAGAAGTAGATGCATATATTGGTCAGTTTAAAGAAGGTTATTTCAGTCCACTTGCAATGATGGCTCGTTTAACGGAAGAAATGGGGGAGCTTGCAAGAGAGGTTAATCATTATTATGGTGAGAAACCGAAGAAAACAACTGAAAAAGAACGTAGTATTGAAGAAGAGCTTGGAGATGTATTATTTGTTATGATTTGTATGGCAAATAGTTTAAATATTGATTTAGAAACAGCGCATAACATTGTAATGAATAAATTTAATACACGTGATAAAGATCGCTGGACACGTATTGATGAGGGAGAGAAAGAATAATGAAAGAAATTAAAGTAATTATCGCTGGACCAAGAGGACGTATGGGACATGAGGCAGTCCTTCTTATGGAAAGAACGGAGCATTTTAATTTAGTAGCAGCAGTGGATTATAAGCATGGCGGAGAGAAAATCTCTGATTTACCGGGCATGCCAGCGCTAAATGCACCTATTTACGCAGATTTACATACTTGTTTAGAGGAAGTAGAAGCAGATGTGTTGTTAGATTTAACAACGCCAGAAGTTGGAAAACAACACGTTACACTTGCAGTTGAGCGTGGACTTCGTTCTGTTATTGGTACAACTGGATTTACAGAAGAAGAACTAAAGCAATTAACAGAGAAGGCGAAAGAAAAAGCAGTAGGAACTATTATCGCTCCAAACTTTGCAATTGGTGCAGTTCTTATGATGAAATTCTCACAAATGGCAGCGAAGTACTTCCAAGATGTTGAAGTAATTGAATTGCATCATGATCAAAAATTAGATGCGCCATCTGGTACAGCTGTAAAAACAGTAGAATTAATTCGTCAAAACCGTGAATCAAAGCAGCAAGGTCATCCGAATGAAGTAGAGCAACTAGAAGGTGCTCGTGGTGCAAATGTAGACGGCATTCACATTCATAGTGTACGTTTACCAGGACTTATTGCACACCAAGAAGTAATGTTTGGTGGAGATGGACAAATGTTAACGGTTCGCCATGATTCATTCAATCGTGCATCATTTATGTCGGGTGTAAAACTATCAATTGATACAGTAATGAATCTAGATCATCTTGTGTACGGTTTAGAAAATATTATCGACTAAAGGGGAGACAACGGATGAAAATTGCCTTAATCGCACATGACAAAAAGAAAAATGACATGGTTTCGTTTGCATACGCATATAAACCAATTTTTGAACAACATGAATTATTTGCAACGGGAACGACAGGACTTCGTATTATGGAAGCGACTGGTTTAGTTGTAACAAGATTTCAATCGGGTCCTCTTGGTGGCGATCAAGAAATTGGTGCAATGATTGCAAAAAATGATATGGATATGGTGATTTTTTTCCGGGATCCACTAACTGCTCAGCCGCATGAACCAGATGTAAATGCATTGCTCCGTCTATGTGATGTATATGCGATTCCACTTGCAACGAATATGGCAAGTGCTGAAATGTTAATGCACGCATTAGAGCGAGGAGATTTAGATTACCGCAAGTTAAGAAAATGAGGGGAACAATTATGAGTGGATTACATATATTAGCGTTTGGTGCTCATGCCGATGATGTTGAAATCGGCATGGCTGGTACCATTGCTAAATATACGAAGCAAGGGTATGAAGTAGGTATTTGTGATTTAACAGAAGCTGATCTTTCTTCTAATGGAACAATAGAGTTGAGAAAAGAAGAAGCAAAGGCGGCAGCTCGTATAATGGGAGTAAAAACGAGACTGAATTTAGCGATGCCAGACCGTGGTTTGTATATGAAAGAAGAGTATATACGTGAAATTGTAAAGGTGATTCGTACATATAAACCAAAACTAGTTTTTGCACCGTATTATGAAGATCGTCATCCAGATCATGCAAATTGTGCAAAACTTGTGGAAGAAGCTATTTTTTCAGCGGGAATTCGTAAATATATGCCAGAGGTTCCACCACATCGTGTGGAGTCTTTTTATCATTATATGATTAATGGTTTTCATAAACCGAATTTTTGTATAGATATAAGTGAGTACCTTTCTATAAAAGTGAAAGCATTAGAAGCGTATGAAAGTCAGTTTTCAACAGGGAGTGATGGTGTGAAAACGCCGTTAACAGAAGGTTATGTTGAAACTGTGGTCGCTCGAGAGAAAATGTTTGGAAAAGAAGTTGGAGTTTTATATGCCGAGGGATTTATGAGTAAGAAACCGGTTTTATTACATGCTGATTTAATAGGGGGATGTAAATGAAATTAAAAATAGGTATTACATGTTATCCTTCTGTAGGTGGTTCTGGGGTTGTTGGAACAGAATTAGGAAAGCAATTAGCGGAACGCGGGCATGAAATTCATTTTATTACATCGGGTTTACCATTCCGGTTAAATAAAGTGTATCCAAACATTTATTTTCATGAAGTGACGGTAAATCAATACTCTGTATTTCAATATCCACCATACGATTTAGCGTTAGCGAGTAAAATGGCAGAAGTTGCACAAAGAGAAAACTTAGACATTTTACATGTGCATTACGCAATACCACATGCAATTTGTGCTTATTTAGCAAAACAAATGATTGGAGAGCGAATTAAAATTGTTACAACCTTGCATGGAACAGATATTACCGTGTTAGGTTCCGACCCTTCGTTAAATAATTTAATTCGTTTTGGTATTGAGCAATCTGATGTTGTGACGGCTGTCTCGCATTCATTAATTAACGAAACGCATGAGCTAGTAAAACCAAATAAAGACATTGAAACGGTATATAACTTTATAGACGAACGTGTATATTTCAAGCGTGATATGTCTCAATTAAAGAAAGAATACGGTATAAGTGAGAGTGAAAAGATACTCATTCACATTTCAAATTTCCGTAAAGTGAAACGCGTGCAAGATGTTGTTCAGGCATTTGCTAAAATTGTTACAGAAGTAGATGCGAAGTTACTTCTTGTAGGAGATGGACCAGAATTTTGCACGATTTTACAGTTAGTGAAAAATCTACATATTGAAGATCGCGTCTTATTCTTAGGAAAGCAAGATAATGTTGCAGAGCTACTTGCGATGAGTGATTTAATGTTACTTCTATCAGAGAAGGAGAGTTTTGGTCTTGTTTTATTAGAAGCGATGGCGTGTGGTGTACCTTGTATCGGAACAAGGGTTGGAGGTATTCCAGAAGTCATTCAACATGGTGAAACAGGATATTTATGTGAAGTTGGCGATCCAGCAGGAGTGGCAAATCAAGCCATTCAGCTATTAAAGGATGAAGAACTTCACCGTAATATGGGAGAGCGAGCAAGAGCAAGTGTTTACGAGCAGTTCCGCTCTGAAAAAATCGTCTCACAATATGAAACGATTTATTATGATGTACTAAGGGATGACAAAAATGAAAAGATTTAAAAAAGCTAGTTCTATTATTGAGACTTTAAAGCAACAAGGACATGAGGCCTACTTTGTCGGTGGAAGCGTACGAGATCTTATTATCGATAGACCGATTGGAGATATTGATATCGCAACATCTGCTTTACCAGAAGAAGTGATGGCTATATTTCCAAGACATGTTCCTGTTGGTCTTGAGCATGGAACTGTAATTGTGGTAGAAAATGGTGAACCTTATGAGGTAACCACCTTTCGAACAGAGAGCGAATATGAAGATTTTCGAAGACCTAGTAGTGTTCAATTTGTTCGTTCATTAGAAGAGGATTTAAAACGTCGTGATTTCACAATGAATGCAATTGCGATGACAGAAGAAGGCGAAATGGTTGATTTATTTGCTGGACAGGAAGCGATTCAAAAGAGAGAAATTGTGACAGTTGGAAATGCTGCGGATCGTTTTCAAGAAGACGCCCTGCGAATGATGCGTGGTATTCGTTTCGTAAGTACGTTAGGTTTTTCTTTAGAAATGAAAACGAAACAAGCAATTGAAACATATGGACATTTACTGGAACATATTGCAATTGAGCGAATTACAGTGGAATTTGAGAAACTGTTAACTGGTACATATTGCGTGAAGGGCTTGCAAGAATTAGTAGAAACGAAGCTATTTTCTCATTTGCCATATTTACAAATGTCAGAAGAGAGATTATTAAAAGCTACGCAGTATAACTGGGATTCTTTTGAAACGGACATTGAGGCATGGGCATTCTTCTTATATTGTATTGGAGAAGAGCATCCATCTGTCTTTTTACGTCAATGGAAGTTTTCGAATAAAAAAATAAAAGATATCGTCGCAGTTTTATTAACAATTCGTACGAGAAAGGAGAAGGATTGGGATACAGTCCTTCTTTATAAAACGGGACTTCATATCGCTGAAATGGCCGAAAGAGTATATGAAGCGATGATTGAAAGCTATGATCATACATCTGTTAAACGAGTACAAACGTTATTTGAAATATTGCCAATCAAGAGTCGCCAAGAAATGAATGTGACTGGGAATGATTTATTAAACTGGGCAAATAAAAAGCCCGGTCCGTGGGTTGCTGAAATGATTCAAAAAATTGAGGAAGCAATCGTACAAGGAAACGTAGTTAATGAGAAAGAGTGTATAAGGGAGTGGCTGCAAGAATGCAATCTACTATAAGAAAGCAGTTATTGCAAGTTTTTTCGGAAGCGGATGGCGCGTTTGTATCTGGCCAAACGATTAGTGATAAACTTGGTTGTTCAAGAACCGCTGTGTGGAAACATATGGAGGACCTTCGGAATGAGGGATATGAACTTGAAGCTGTGCGTCGATTAGGTTATCGCATTGCGGGCAAGCCAGACAAAGTAACTGCTAATGAAATTCAGTTAGGGTTACAAACGAAACATATTGGTAGAACGGTATATTTTGAAGAATCTGTTGAATCTACGCAGCATATTGCAGCAAAACTTGCTTATGAAGGCGCAGAAGAAGGAACCATTGTTGTGGCAGAAGAACAAACGTCGGGCAGAGGTCGTTTAAGCAGGAAATGGTATTCACCAAAAGGAACAGGAATTTGGATGAGTATTATTTTACGTCCATCAATCCCGGTTCATCATGCACCACAACTTACTTTGTTAGCGGCTGTTAGCGTTGCACAAGCAATTGAAAAGTGCACGGGTGTAAACGTAGGAATAAAATGGCCAAATGATATTTTAATTCAAGGTAAAAAGGCTGTAGGTATATTAACAGAAATGCAGGCGGATCCTGATAAAATTAATGCTGTCATTATGGGTATTGGTATTAATGCGAATCAAAAGCAAGAACATTTTGATGAGGAAATTCAGCATATTGCTACTTCTTTAGCGATTGAGTCCGGTAAGCCAATTGTTCGTGCAGAGCTTATGCAACAAATCTTTTTACAACTAGAAAAATTATATGAAGAGTATTTACAAAATGGTTTCTCTGTTATTAAAATTCTTTGGGAAAGTTACGCTGTTAGCATCGGGAAAGAAATTACTGCTCGAACGATGAGAGAGACAATTATAGGGGTAGCAAAAGGAATTACAGAGGATGGTGTATTGCTTCTGGAGGATCATGAAGGGAAAGTACATCACATTCATTCTGCGGATATCGAAATTAAGTAAAAGAAGTTCCTTTTTGGAACTTCTTTTTATTTGACTATTACTTTGCCTTCCATTCCTTTAAGAAGATGGTACCGGCATATTAATTCATATGTACCAGTATTTTTAGGTTTCACGGTAATATTTCTCTCTTTTCCTGACTCGACTACGACGTCAATGCCAAGTTTTTTCACTGTAAAGGTGTGCTCATTTTTACCTTTGTTTTTTAATAACAATGTTGTTGACTCTTCAATTGGAATCGTGATGACATTAGGGTTAAAGTAATCATCATTCAGTTCAACCTCAATTACTTTCGTTGAATCGATAGGTTGTGTCACGACGTTAACTGAAGCAAATACATGGAAGGAGCTAAACGTTATCATCCCTACAATTATCATAAGAAAACCGGTAAGTCGAAATAACCATTTGTTCATAGACATTCGCAATTCTCCTTTTATAAGTATGTTTCCTCCATTAACCTGCATCATTATTTGAAGAGTTATACTATGCATGTAAATTAAGCTATTTGTCTTTCTATAATAGAGTGATGTGTAAAAATTTCACATACCATAATGGAATTAAAATTTATTTTTTCAAAAAAATGTAGTAATTCCTTTTTGGAGTTTGCTATAATTAGTTCGAATGTGGGCAGTATCAGAGCGAACTGCACCATGATTCGAAGCAATCCGAAAAAATAATAACTTGGATTCTGCCTTGATCCAATAATGGACTGGGACAGAGGGATGAATAATGCCGACTAACACACAACCCTTCTGCCCTTTTATGGCCAGAGGGGTTTTTATATGATTTCGGCCATCTCCTCTCTCCTGCATAAAGGAGGAGTAGTTTTTGAAAACAAAAACAGATTTTTTGAAGATGAAAGAGCAAGGTGAGCCGATTACGATGCTAACGGCGTATGATTATCCATCTGCTAAATTAGCAGAAGAAGCTGAAGTTGATATGATTCTAGTTGGAGATTCTCTTGGGATGGTGGTGCTCGGATACGATTCAACAGTACCTGTAACAGTAGAGGATATGATTCATCATACGAAAGCTGTACGCCGAGGAGCGAAAGAGACGTTTATTGTAACTGATATGCCATTTATGTCGTATCATGTGTCGCCTCAAGATACGATGGTGAATGCACGCCGCATTGTTCAGGAGAGTGGTGCTCATGCACTGAAGGTAGAAGGTGCAGGGGAAGTAGTATCAACGATTCATTACTTGACGAACGCGGGAATTCCTGTCGTGGCGCACTTAGGCTTAACTCCACAATCTGTAGGAGTACTAGGTGGGTATAAAGTACAAGGAAAAGATGCTGAAAGTGCAAAAAAATTAATAGAAGATGCGAAGAGATGTGAGGAAGCTGGTGCGATAGCGCTTGTGCTAGAATGTGTGCCAATGCAGTTAGCAGAATTAATTTCGAAGCAACTAACAATTCCAACGATTGGAATTGGAGCAGGGAAAAAAGTAGATGGGCAAGTACTTGTTTATCATGATCTTATCTCATACGGCGTAAATCGTGTTCCGAAATTCGTGAAACAATATACATCTGTTCAAGAGGAGATTGTGCGAGGGATTTCACAATACGTTACTGAAGTAAAGACAGGGCAATTTCCAGAAGAAAAACATTCATTCACAATGAAAGAGGAAGAATGCTTAGCGTTATACGGAGGAAAACAATAATGAAAATCGTAACTACAGTGCAAGAGATGCAGCAAATTACAAACGACCTTCGTACAAGTGGAAAGAGTATTGGTTTTGTTCCAACGATGGGTTATTTACATGAAGGTCATGCGACTTTATTACGTAGAGCAAGAGAAGAAAATGAAATTGTAGTTTTAAGCGTATTTGTCAATCCGCTACAGTTTGGACCGAATGAAGATTTAGATCGATACCCTCGTGATATTGATCGAGATGAAAATGTAGCAAAAGAAAACGGTGTAGATTATTTATTTTATCCGAGTGTAGAAGAAATGTATCCAGCAGAACAAACGACAACAGTAGCAGTTGTGAAGCGTACCGATGTATTATGTGGCAAACAAAGACCTGGTCATTTTGCTGGAGTTGCGACTGTACTAATGAAACTGTTTAATATTACATTGCCAACGCGTGCTTATTTCGGTATGAAAGATGCACAGCAAGTTGCTGTCATTGAGGGATTTGTCGCTGATTTTAATATTCCGGTTACGATCGTACCAGTGGATATTGTCAGGGAAGAAGATGGATTAGCGAAAAGTTCTCGTAACGTGTATTTATCACAAGAAGAGCGTGAAGAGGCTCCTCAATTATACCGCAGTCTATGTATAGCAAAAGAAAAAATTGAAGCAGGCGAACGAAATGCAGAAATTATTACAACTCTTGTGAAAGAGTATATTGAGACGTATACGAAAGGTACTGTAGATTATGCTGATTTATATGCTTATCCTTCACTACAAGTAATGGATAAAATTGAAGGACGAATCATTTTAGCAATTGCAGTTAAATTCAAGAATGTACGATTAATTGACAATATAACAGTAACGGTTAAATAAGGGGGAGCAACTATGTTTCGCACAATGATGAGAGCGAAGTTACATCGCGCAACAGTAACAGAAGCAAATTTAAACTATGTAGGTAGTATTACAATTGATGAAGATTTAATGGATGCAGTAAATATTGTAGAAAATGAAAAAGTACAAATCGTAAATAATAATAATGGTGCTCGATTAGAGACATATGTTATTAAGGGCGAACGTGGTAGCGGTGTTGTTTGTTTAAATGGTGCAGCTGCAAGGCTTGTACAGCCAGGGGATAAAGTTATTATTATTTGCTACGGTTTAGTGGCAGAAGAAAATATTCATAAACAAGAGCCGAAAATTGCAGTATTAGACGATGATAATCAAATTATTGAAATGTTAGGTGCTGAAAAAGCGGGTACGATATTATAAGTAAGAAGGCTATCTCTATTACGGAGATAGCTTTTTTGTGCATCTTTTCATTAAGATGAGATAAAACGTGGTATAGTAACATTATATAATTTTGCGTTTGATAGGTAAGAAATTGAGGTGTTACATATATGAGTAAGCGTTATGTCGTTGTGGATTTAGAGACGACAGGGAACTCCTGGAAGGATGGGAAGGATAAAATTACCCAAATTGCAGCTGTTGTAGTGGAAGATGGAGAGATATTAGAGATTTTCTCATCTTTTATTAATCCGAAGAGAGAGATTCCGCCATTTATTACAGAACTAACAGGGATTGATGAGAGTATGGTTAAGCAAGCCCCGTTATTTCAAGATGTAGCCCCGATGGTTGTTGAGCTATTACAAGGTGCAGCTTTCGTTGCACATAACGTTCACTTTGATTGGAATTTTTTAACGGAAGAATTAAGGCAGGCTGGATATACAGAAGTACATTGTTCAAAAGTTGATACAGTTGAGTTGGCGCAAATTCTTTTGCCGACGGCTGATAGTTATAAATTACGTGATTTAGCGAAACAACATGAACTAGAGCACGATCAACCGCATCGTGCGGATAGTGATGCTCTTGCAACAGCGGAATTGTTTTTACAATTTTTAAATGAAATTGAAAAGTTACCACTTGTCACCTTGCAATCGCTCTATGAATTAAGTGATGTTTTTCAAAGTGATATAGCGGATGTACTTTCTGAAAATATTTTAAAGAAAATGATGCATGGTAAAAAAGCGGCTGAGGGGTATGAAGTGTATCGAAATATTGCACTTCGAAAACGGAATTATTCTTTAAATCTCAGTGAAACATGTTCATCTAAATTTGATGCTTTTTTGCATAAGACAATTGATAAACTTGAATTGAATATGCCAAAGTTTGAAAAAAGAGAAAGCCAACAGATTATGATGAAGGAAATATATACAGCACTAAGAGATTCTAGATTTTCACTAATTGAAGCAGGAACAGGAACAGGAAAGACTCTTGCATATTTACTTCCAAGTATTTATTTTGCAACGAAAAAAGAAGAACCTGTCATCATTAGTACCCACACAGTACAATTGCAACAACAAATATTAGAAAAAGAAATTCCATTATTACAGAAAATAATGCCATTTTCATTTGAAGTAGCTCTTTTGAAAGGAAGAAAGCATTATCTTTGTCTACATAAATTTGAATATGCTTTGCAAGAGGAAGAGAAAAATTATGATATGGCGCTCACAAAGGCAAAAATTTTAGTGTGGTTATTGCAAACAGAAACTGGTGATCGGGATGAGTTAAATATTCCTGAGGGCGGAAAGTTACTTTGGAACCGTATTTGTAGTGATGTACATAGTCCAGGCGGAATGCAAAGTAACTGGTATAGTCGTTGTTTTTATCAAAGAGCAAAGAATAAAGCATTATTTGCAGATATCGTTATTACAAATCATGCGTTATTATTTCAAGATTTTTCAAGTGAAGAACCACTTTTTGCTTCATGTGAACATATTATTTTTGATGAAGCTCATCATATCGAGGAAGCGGCGAGTAGAACATTAGGTGAACAGTTCTCCTGTATGTACTTCCAGCTAGTTTTATCTCGACTTGGTACGCTAGAAACAGATGATGTACTTTCTAAAGTATATAAAATGATGAAAAAATCAGAGCAAGCCTCTCGTTCAACTTTCCGTATGGTGAGTCATAGTTTGAAGGAATTGAAATTTGATGCAGATGAGCTATTCCAAATGTTACGTGCTTTTATCTTTAAGCAAACAAAGCAGGAACAAGGGATAAGCAATATGCCACTCATTTATCGATATAACACGGAAGTAGAGAAAGGTAAGTTATGGGATAGTATTACCGAGTTAACAAATCGTTTTGTATATGATGTAAGAAAATTGTTGACTACACTTGAGAAGCAAGTTGACATATTGCAAAGTAAATTAGAATGGGAGATGCATGTTGTTACAGGTGAATTTATGCATTTAATTGAGTTGTTGAGAAAGATGGAACAATCTTTACAATTACTCATTTTAGAAAAAAATTCATACGTGACATGGATGGAGACTGAAACAAAGGGAACAATTCATTCAACGGTTTTATATGCACAGCCTGTTCATATTGGTGAAAGATTTGCGGATGAATTTTTAACACAAAAAAAGAGTGTTATTTTTACATCAGCAACGTTAACAGTAAATGATTCATTTGACTATATAAAAGAGGAGCTAGGTTTACATGATTTTGCTCCAAATACATTACAGGTCCCGTCACCATTCCGTTTTGAAGAACAGATGAAATTAATGGTTTCAACAGATGTGCCGTTTATTAAGCAAGCAAGTAATGAAGAATATATTGAATCTGTGTCGGCACATATTGCAAAAATAGCGAAAGCTACAAAAGGTAGAATGCTCGTTTTATTCACTTCGTATGAAATGTTGAAAGAAGCGTATGCGAATTTGAAAAATGATGAGGAATTAGAAGGTTATTTATTATTAACGCAAAGTGTGAATAATAAGAGCCGAAGTCGTCTCATTCGTAAATTTCAAGAGTTAGACAAATCGATTTTGTTAGGAACAAGTAGTTTTTGGGAAGGGATAGATATACCTGGAGATGCCCTTAGTTGTCTTGTTATTGTCCGGCTTCCCTTTACACCTCCTCATCAACCGATGATGGAAGCAAAAGGAGAGTGGTTAAAAAATCAAGGAGAAGACGTATTCGCTAAGTTAGCACTCCCGCAAGCAATCTTGCGTTTCAAACAAGGATTTGGTCGCCTGATTAGAACAAGTACAGATACCGGAACGGTATTTGTACTAGATCGTCGTTTGACAAGCGCTTCTTATGGGAAACGTTTTTTACAATCAATCCCAACTGTCCCGCTTTATGAAGGCCCTTTAGAAGAATTGTTAGAACAATTAAAAGAACGACCAACTGAATAAAATTGGAAGAAAAATACGCCTGAAGTACATTTAAACTTCAGGCGTAAAAAATGTGGGTAGGAGGAATTTTATTTTTCTTACTTCTTGTATACAAAATGTATTGGTTTTCGACTTGAAACCTTTTTTTGCAGTACATGTCCTGCTATAATAGATGGGTGATGAAGCAGGGGTTGTAAAGAATGTACTCTTATTGTAACCGCATTGCGTTCTTCTATAATTAGAAATTTTTGTGTAACGGAGGAGTTTTTTCATGGATAAGAAAATCGAAGTCCTATCAACGACGCGTCTTAATTATTCGTCTGACTTGTATAAAATCGTTGATAGTTTGAATCGTACGTTAAAAGAGCAGGACCTCATGTTCGGATTAGCATTAGACGAAAAAGATAAAGAAACAGCTGTATTTACGATTTACAGAACGTAGTGATACAATGAAAAAGTGGATCTTTGCAATCGTTATCGTAATCGTTGCTAGCGGAATATATGGGGCGTATGTTTATAATAAAGCAATGGAAAAGAAAATCCCTAAAGAGGCAAAATCTGTAGAAATTGCGAAAGAAAAGGCAAAGCTTACAAAGGTAAAATCTGTTGATTATTATAACGGAGAATCTTCATATACAGTCGTACAAGGTACAGATGAAAAAGGAGAACAACTTATCGTTTGGGTGCCTGAGAAAAAAGGGGAAACTATAGTAAGGAAAAAGAGCGAAGGTATTTCTGAAAAAGATGCTTTACAAAGAACGATTGAACAAGTCGGAGATGACAGTAAGGAGCCCAAGAGTAAGCCTAAAGAAATTTTAAAAGTAAAATTAGGCGTTGAAAACAATATACCACTATGGGAAGTTACATATATTGATGATGACAATCGTTATAGTTACTACAATCTTGCATTTCAAGATGGTCAGTTTTTAAAACGATATAGCATTGAAAAATAGATGTAGGGGGAACTACAAATGAAATTAGCAAAGCGAGTAGCTGCTTTAACACCATCTGCAACTTTAGAAATTACAGCAAAGGCACAAGCATTAAAAGCAGAAGGTCATGATGTAATTGGATTAGGGGCGGGAGAACCTGACTTTAATACGCCAGAACATATTATGGATGCTGCACATAAAGCGATGTTAGAAGGACATACGAAGTATACACCAACAGGTGGATTACAAGCGTTAAAACAAGAAATTGTGAAAAAGTTTACACGTGATCAAGGAATTGCGTATGATCCATCTGAAATTATTGTATGTAACGGTGCAAAGCATGCATTATATACATTATTCCAAGTATTACTTGATGAAGGAGATGAAGTAATTATCCCAACGCCTTACTGGGTAAGTTATCCTGAACAAGTAAAGCTTGCTGGTGGTAAGCCAGTTTATGTAGAAGGTCTGGAAGACAATGAATACAAAATTACAGCGAAGCAGCTGCGTGAGGCAATTACAGAGAAAACGAAAGCAGTTATTATTAATTCACCGAGCAATCCAACAGGAATGATTTACAGCAAAGAGGAATTACAACAGCTTGGAGAAGTATGTTTAGAGCATGATATCTTAATCGTTTCAGATGAAATTTATGAAAAGTTAATTTATGGTGGAGCAGAATATACTTCAGTTGCCCAGCTTTCTAATGCATTAAAAGAACAAACACTTATTATTAATGGTGTATCTAAATCTCATTCTATGACAGGATGGCGTATTGGATATGCAGCAGGAAATAAGCAGCTTATTAAAGCGATGACGAACTTAGCGAGTCATAGTACGTCAAACCCTACTTCAATCGCTCAATACGGCGCAATAGCGGCATATGCAGGCTCACAGCAACCTGTAGAAACAATGCGTCAAGCATTTGAAGAGAGATTAAACATTATTTATGATAAATTAATTCAAATCCCTGGCTTTACTTGCATTAAACCACAAGGTGCATTTTACTTATTCCCTAATGTAAAAGAAGCTGTAGCTTTATCAGGATACGAAAATGTTGATGATTGGGCAAAAGCTCTATTAGAAGAGGAAAAAGTAGCTCTTGTACCAGGTACAGGATTTGGTGCTCCAAATAACGTTCGTTTATCATATGCGACTTCTCTTGAACAAGTAGAGAAAGCATTAGAACGCATTCATACGTTTATGAAAAGTAAAGTGCAAGCTTAATTGTATATTTTATTAACGCAATACAAAAAACCTTCCTACATAATAGGAAGGTTTTTTTGACGAATTGTGGCAAAAAGAAATAGTGAAAGGTGTGTTATACTAGAGAGCGAGGTGTTTGGTGATGAAAAAGAAAATGATGTTACAGTGGTTTGAGCAGGGAAGCATTGCAATTCCAAAATTACTTATGATGCATTATAAAAAATTAGGGTTAAATGAAATGGAATTTATGGTTGTACTTCATGTACACACCTTTTTAGAATCGGGTAATTCGTTTCCGACTCCGTCAGAGATTTCAGAACGGATGACGATTACTGAAATGAAATGTATGGAAGTCATTCAGGCATTGATTCAAAAAGGTTTTTTATCACTAGAAGGTGGACAAAAATCAGAAGCAATGATGTGTGAAAGCTATTCTTTACAACCGCTATGGGAAAAAATATTGCATTTCTTAATGAATGAATCAGTAGAGGAAGAACAAAAAGAAATAAAACAACTGCAAGTAAATTTATATACAGTATTTGAAAAAGAATTTGGAAGACCACTTTCTCCGTTTGAATGTGAAACGTTGGGTATGTGGGAAGATCAAGATCAACATCATCCGAATTTAATTCAAGCGGCCCTCAGGGAAGCTGTAATGAGTGGTAAGCTTAATTTCCGATATATTGATCGTATTTTATTTGAGTGGAAAAAGAATGGTATTAAAACAGTAGATCAAGCCCAAAACCAAGGACGAAAATTTAGAGAAAATCAACAACGAACGCAGCAAACGACAAAACAAGAGACGAAATTTACTGGGAAAGTGCCTTTTTATAATTGGTTGGAGCAGTAATGTAGGAGGAAGTATATGTTAAATAAAACGCAAATTCGCTATTGCTTAGATACAATGGCGGATATGTATCCAGAAGCACATTGTGAATTAATTCATGATAATCCGTTTGAATTAGTAATTGCGGTGGCATTATCTGCACAATGTACAGATGCACTTGTAAATAAAGTGACGAAAAATTTATTTCAAAAATATAAAACACCAGAAGATTATTTAAGTGTTTCCCTAGAAGAGTTACAACAAGATATACGTTCTATTGGGTTGTATAGAAATAAAGCAAAAAACATTCAAAAATTGTGCCGAATGTTGCTGGATGATTATGATGGAAAAGTTCCAGAAGATCGTGACGAGCTGACGAAGTTACCAGGAGTAGGGAGAAAAACAGCAAATGTAGTTGTTTCGGTAGCGTATGGCATTCCCGCAATTGCTGTTGATACGCATGTAGAGAGAGTGAGTAAACGGTTAGCGATTTGTAGATGGAAAGATTCGGTGTTAGAAGTAGAAAAGACATTAATGAAGAAAATTCCGATGGATGAATGGAGTGTTACACATCACCGTATGATTTTCTTTGGACGTTATCACTGTAAAGCACAGCGACCACAATGTGAAGAGTGCCCTTTACTAGAAGTATGTCGTGAAGGAAAGAAGCGAATGAAGGGGAAATAAAGGATGGAGCGAGTTATAGAAATACCGAAAGAATTTCGGTGCTTACCATTTTTTAAAGAAAGTATAGATTCGATTGCGTATCATACAGAACAATCTTTTGAAGAAATCATACAAAATACTTACTTTATATATGACATGGAAAGACAATATGAGCCGTGGAGTGAAATTGAAAATAGTATTCCTGTACTGTTAAAAGTGTGGAAAAGTAAGTATGAAGACATTGCTACACTATTTCGAAACAGAAATAAGCAAGAAGTCGAAGGTCCAATGATTCTTTTTGCGGCACATTTGTTATCGATTGTATATTGGCTAAATGAGCAACCTGTTCATAGTTTGAATGAACTGAAAGCTTATACGAGTAATTTAGAAGTACAACCAGTTAATTTTATGGAGCGATATTCGTTCATTATAAAGAAACCGAATAATTATCATTCCTATATTCAGTTAGCGCAGTTGTATATTGAAATAGAAAAGCTATACGTAAAGAAAATGATAACAAAAAAGAAGTCCTTTTCTCGTTAAGAGAAAGGACTTCTTTTTTTGTATTAAGACTCTGTTGTAACAACATTTCCGTCTGCGTGAGGTGTATCTCCTCCGGTATTTTGTTGTTGTTCTTGTTGCTTGTGTTGTTCTTCTTCAGCTTTTTTTCTAGCAGCCTCTTCTTCAGCTTTCTTTCTAGCAGCTTCTTCTTCGGCTTTCTTTCTAGCGGCTTCTTCTTCAGCAGCTTTTTTCTGAGCTTCTTCTTGTTGTTTACGTTGTTGTTCTTGTTGCTGTTGTTGCTCTTGTTGTTTACGCTGTTCTTCAGCAGCCTTTTTCTGAGCTTCTTCTTGTTTTAGTTTATCTTCATTAGCTTTTTTCTTAGCTTCCTCATCAGCTTTTTTCTTAGCTTCTTCGTCAGCCTTCTTCTTAGCCTCTTCTTCAGCTTTCTTTGGGTCCGGAGTTCCGCCAGGTGCAGTGAAGGATGCACCAACTGCAGGGCTTGTTCCAGTACCTTTTTTCGCTACTACAGAGAAGCTGTAAGTAACGCCTGGTTTAATACCACCAAGAGTAGCTTGCGTACCACTTATTGATAGGCTACCACTTGAACCGTCAGTCGCTTTATAGCTTGCTGCATACGCATCAACTTCTGCTGGTCCAGACCAGTTTAGTGTAACTGTGCTAGCACCATCGAAAGTGACATTAAGACCACTAGGTGCGTCTACTTTAATTTGTTTAACTGCATCTTTCTTAGCACCTTTTACGTACAATTCTTCATTTAGCTCTTGTACAGAAGAAGGGCGTTCGAAACGAGATTTATCTGTAGCGAATTTGCTCATCATTACTTGGAACATTTGTTGCGCAATTCTAGTAGAGCGATCGCCAATGTAATTTTCTGGGCCATCTTTTTCGTAACCAGTCCACACCGCCATTGTATATTGCGGTGAATATCCAGCGAACCAGCTATCTCTGTTTGCATCAGCTGGGATGCCATATTTTTTAATAACGTCTTCATCAAAGTTTTGTGTTCCTGTTTTACCTGCTACGTCTATACCTGAAACGTATGCTGTTGGACCTGTACCACCAGAACCAGGTCTTACTACGTCACGAAGAACGTCAGTCACCATGTAAGCTGTATAGTCGTGCATTGCGCGTTCTTCTTTCGGTTTAAAGTTTTTCTTTTTCCCGTCTGGGAAGATGACTTCTTTTACGAAGTGAGGCTTATTATAGACACCGTCATTACCAAATGCGGCATATGCTCCTGCTAATTGTAAAGGAGAACTATCGTTACTACCGATAGCTGTTGATTCATACGTTTTTCCGTCTTTAAATGTCATACCCAAACCTTCAGCAAACGCTTGTGACTTAGGAAGACCAACCGCTTGGGCTGTCTTTAAAGCAGGAATGTTTAATGATTTTTTCAAAGCTTCACGTAGTGAAACGTCACCTTTGTAACTATTTGTTGCATTTCGTATTTTTTTACCATTGGAATACGTATATTCTGAGTCATTTAATTGATGGTATGTAGACCATTGTAAATTCTCAATTGCTGGACCGTAGTCGAAAATTGGTTTCATTGTTGAACCAACTTGGCGTTTTAAATCAATAGCCATATTATGACCTTTGAAAGTAGATTTACTTTCTTTACGCCCAGCTCCAATTGCTCGAACTTCTCCAGACTGTGTATCCATAAATACGAATGATCCTTGGAATTGATCGTTCGGATACTTAATAAGATTGCCATCCATAATCTTGTCTGCGTAATCTTGAGCATCTTGATCAAGTGTTGTATGGATCGTTAAACCATCTGAACCGATATTTATATCGGGATATTCTTTTTCAACTTCTTTTACAACAGCATCTAAAAATGCTTGATACTTCATCTCAGTTACTTCTGAAGACGGTTGAAGACCCTCAGTTACAGGGATTTTCATTGCGTTATTCATTTCATCTTTTGTTATATAACCATGTCGATTCATTAATGATAATACGACGTTACGACGTTGTGTAGCTCGTTCAACGTTGTCTTTTTTTGTTGGATCATAAATATTAGGACCTTGGGGTAAACCTGCAAGCATTGCAGCTTCATGTAACTGTAAGTCTTTTAAATCTTTGTCATAATATTTTTTGGCTGCTGTTGCAATACCGTACGAACGGTTACCTAAGTTAATCTTATTTAAGTACATTTCTAAGATCTCATGTTTAGAGTATTGTTGCTCTAATTTGTAAGATAGGTACCATTCTTGTACTTTTCTCTTTGCAGTTTTGTCCATCGTTAGAAAATAGTTTTTGACTACTTGTTGTGTAATCGTACTACCACCTTGAGATCCGAATCCTCCAGTGACATTTTCCATAACTGCTTTTGTCGTTCGTTTAAAATCAATTCCATTATGATCATAGAAACGTGAATCCTCAGTTGCAAGGAATGCATTTTCAACTACCTTTGGAATTTGATCATACGTAACGTGGGTTCGTTTTTCAGCACCGTATTCATAGAAAAAGTTCCCATTTTTATCAAGAAACTTTGTTGATAAAGGATTGACCAGTTTTGATTTGTCTAATTTTGGAGCGTCCTTCACCATAACAAAGAAAGCGGAAACGCTAGCTACAAGACCAACGATACCAAGAAGTAGACAACCTATAAGGAATTTTTTAAAAAAGGAGCCTTTTTTCTTTGGTTTTTTCTCTTTATTTGTTTCTTGCTTTTGATTTTTTACATGATTTCGTTCTGTACGAGAACGATAATTATCTGACATTATACTTTCTCCTACCTTTCATTCTCTCCCCCAAAAGTCGAAAAAAGAGCCTTAGTGATGACTCTATCACGAAAAATAAACCGTGTCTAGTACACGGATATAATCAATCCGAGGGTGATAACCGCATGATAATAAAGATCCATGCTCTTCTATTTCTTCTTTCGTAATTGATTTTCGTCCACCAGTATTTTGACGATTCCAAAATGCAATAATATGTTTTGCATCTAATAAATAAAGTTCATCAAAAAGTGTAAATTTAATAATAACAAATGCAATCCCATTATGAGCAATTACTTGCTTCATATGTTCAATTTGATGAAGGTGGAAGTTTTGAAGTGGAAAGCTGGTTTTATTTTTTGTTTCTTTCGCTTCAAAATCGATGTATTTCCCTTTATATACACCGTTGTAATCTGTTGTAGAAGGTTGTTTAAAATACGCTTCTTTTACCACTGCAGCACTTCGAGCGGGGTAATCTACTTTTACAATTTGAAGAGGGGTGGGTTTTTTATGTACACATGCAATATTATGGGTTAAGTAATATTCATTTGTTTCATTTAATTCCTCTTCAAGGGACATACCTCTATTACTATAAGTATGTTTTTTAATTGGTGTTTTATGAGGTTGTGAAGCTTGATTGTACCGTTTTCCATTTGGGTAACGAATGGTCATAGTGTGTCCACTCCCAACTTGTTAAGAATTACTTACAAAGGTGATTATAACAAAAAATGAAAAAAGATGTGACCTTTTTGAAGAAAGGTATGATGACTGGCTCATGTTTACATGGAATGATTATAAAAAAATTGAACAATATCGTAAAAATATGGTTTGTACAGAAGAAGAAAAAACAATCGTTTACAACATTAAGAGGGAAATAGAAATAGCTAATATGGACAACATTTCTCGAACGCAGTCCTATCAAGAATATTATGTAAGAAATAGTGAAATTAGGTGGGCTTTTTTAGCAAGTATGGTCTCGAGAAATGCGGGATGGAATATGACTGATTTAAAAGGGAGGTATTATGCTACTGTTTTATCTCAAACAGTAAAAAAACATTTGTTTCTGACTTATGAAGAAGCGAATTGGATTATTTTTTTAGATGCATTTCCTCAGCTATTGTTATACGAAGAAAGTAAGAGGAGACAGGTACCGCTATTCCATTTGTTACAATATTTCAACGTATCAATTTTTATGGAAAAAGAATGGATTTATTTTTGGGAGAAAAAAGATAGAAATAGGCTCATGACAGCGCTTATTATAAATGAGCAAAATAAAATTCAAAAACCAGTTATTGAGAATACATATTTTAAAAAACATGTATTTCATACTGCACTTTTTAAATTACAAGAAATGCTTCATATTAGTGCTGTTATTTTTCCAACAGTTGAAGGGAGGATGTATGGGTTTTCAGTTTATCAATTTGAAACGTTACAAAAGCGTATAGAACTAGGGAAAAAATTAGCGGATTTACTGTTTCATCCGAATTATAAAAGTTTATTCCATAGGTTTGCATTGCAAACTATACACACAGGATCAAGAGCAGATTATGAATGTTTTGTAAGAGAGGCTAGAAAATCTTGTACGCCAGTCCTTAGAGAGGTTTATCCTGTCGTCGCACATAAGGAAATAAGCATGAGAGATTGGTTTTGTAGAGATACGGAAATAAATGAGTTGTTTTTACTGGAAGAGTATAAGGGTGAAGTTGATATAACGGAATGGTATAAAAGAAAGAGGGAGCAAATCTATGTTGCTTCTATTGTAAATCGTTTTGTTAAAAGGATGGATGAGTTCGTGATATAATAGAAAAGAAGTCCCGTCTTCATAAATGAAGACGGGACTTCTTAATGTGAAGTAATCCTGCCATGTGTGTGAAAAATTTAATCTCAAAACGTAATGAACATAAGAGATTAAGGATGCTTCAGAAATTAGCTTTTTGTAAAAGTGCTAAAGTTTCACTTTATGTAGCAGGGAAGTTAGGACCATCTAACTTTGGATTGCCAGTCTCGGGTTTATTTTGTTTGTTTTGTTTTTTCTTTTTTTCGTTTTTGTTCTTTACCATTTCCATACACCTCCTTTTTGTATTGTTACCATTTCTATCAATGACATACAAAATGATTTCTTTGACGAATAACAACTAGTTTTGTCATGTGGGCAGGAGTGAGGAAGCATTCGGCGAAATTACATGACAAAGGAAAAGCAAAGAAGGGGGCGTTTTGTATATGGCGATGGTTCAGAAGGAAGATGTAATGAAAACAATGGATCAAATGTTAAGTTCTCTCGATTTGCTGGAAATGAATATAGGGATTAGAATGAATCATGCATTGAAAGATAAGAGTGAAAAAATATGCAATAAGATAGAAATAACAGAAATGCATATTGAACATATGGAAAACAAATTAGTGCATCACGAAGAAAAAGGGAATTGGGTGAAGGCATTTCAAAACGTCGTAGTGAGTGCATAATAAGGTGGGAATCAAATGAAGTATAAAGAATTGATACAATCTTCAGAAAAACTCATGCAGTATAATAATGAAGCGAATGTGAAAAAAAGAGAAATGATTGAGTATGATTTTTATAAGGATATGAAACCATTTGTAGATATGGTAGATGAGGAATTAAAAGTGTGGAAAGAATTAGCTTATAAATGGATTAAGGAAGAAAAACCGAAGTATATACATGTACAGCAAATTGATCAAGTGTACGATAATTTACAGACAAATGTATTGCAATGTTTTGTAAATAAGGGTAAAGGTAAGCGATTCTTTGAAACACATCAAGCCATTTCGTATACTTTGCAAAATATAATTGAGCAATGTAAGTAACAAGAGGGGAAACCCTCTTGTTTTTTTTTATGCTTCTGTCATTGTTGTAGGTTTTGTTGCACCGTTTATTTCTAATTCTTTTATTAATGTTCGATAATCTGAAATGCATATTTTCCCTTCGAGATACCAATGTCTCGCAAAGTCTAATAATTCATTTACATTCTCTGTATAATACCCCTTTTTTTGAGAAAACGCTTGTTTTAAATCCCCTAATACCATGTTGATTCCTCCCCCATGAGAATCTTCTTCTTCATTATCATAGCATGGAAGGGTTTTCTTTTTTAATTTTTTAAAAATTTAAACTTCCGACAAAAATAGACAGATACTCCTTCACACAAATTATTTTACAAGTACATATTATATATGTAGAAACTTATGTGAAGGAGGAGAGAATGCATGTTTCAACAATCTAACGTATATCAGCAATCTAATCCATATGCACAGCAAAATATGTACCAATATAATACGGATACATATTTACGGTATAATATGTATCCTTTCGAGCCTCATTATGGAAATCAAAATTATTACCAGCCATTTGAAGTGTCGTTTATGAACCAACCGCAACAACAGCAGCAACCCTATATGAATCCACAACAACCTTATATGGATCAACAGCAGCAGTCTTATATGAATTCGCAATACTATATGCCACCACCATCTCCCTATGGAAATCAACAAGCGATGTTTTATCCACCAAAACAACCATACCCGACGCAGAATAAACAAAAACAACAACAGCAACCGAGTCAATTTTCTAGTTTTGTTTCCCAATTTAAAAACTCAGATGGTAACTATGATGTAAATAAAATGATGAATACTGCTGGACAAATGATGAATGCGATGAATCAAGTGACAGGTATTGTAAAGCAAGTTGGAGGTTTTTTTGGTAAGTAATTTTGGAGGGTTGTCTATAAAAAGCATTACGTATAAAGCAGAAGGCTAGACAAATTTCCTTGGAATAAATGGGTATATATAACAAACGGCTTTCCCTCTCTTCTCATATTGTAAAGTGTAGTCAGATTTTTTTAACGAGAGAGGAGAGAAAAAACTATGCATCATTGTCATCCTTGTTTTGGAGGGCATAAGCCTGTAGGACCTATCTGTACAACTGCTCCTGTCATTCATCCGACGAAACAGTGTGTAACACATTCTTTTTCAACAACGGTGGTGCCACACATTTTCCCAACACATACAACACATGTACACCATCAACAAATTAAAAACCAAAACTTCTTCCCACAAACAAATTCAAATGTAAATGTTGTAGACCCGGCTGATCCAGGATTTGGCGGCGGATGTGGACCATGTGGTCATGGCCATCATGGCCATCACGTATCTCCATTTGGTCCAGGACCAAATGTATCTCCGTTTGGACCGAACGTATCACCATTTGGACCAAATGTATCGCCATTTTTACCAAACAATGTATCACCAGTAGGTCCGAATATTGGACCAAACGTTGGTGGAATGTTTAAAAAGTAAATGATATGTTAGAACTAGCGAAATGCTAGTTCTTTTTTTGTAATTGGAGTGTTGATATGAAAGTTATTGCTGTAACAGGATATAAGCCATTTGAACTTGGTATATTTAAAAATGATCATCCAGGGGTGGAATGTATAAAAAAAGCATTGCACCGAAAATTAACTACTTTTGTAGAAGAAGGTTTGGAATGGGTGATAATAAGTGGGCAGTTAGGGGTCGAATTATGGGCTGCTGAAGTTGTTTTTGACATTCAAGTAGAATATCCAGATTTAAAATTAGCGGTATTTACTCCGTTTTTAGAACAAGAAGAAAACTGGAAGGAAGATAACCGTGAATATTACGAATGTATTCTCTCTCAAGCAGACCATATTGATAGTATTACGAAACGGAAGTACGAAAGCCCAGAGCAATTTAAATTAAAAAATCAATTTTTTATTGAAAAAAGTGATGCACTTTTAGCTGTATATGATGAAGAAAAACCAGGGAGTCCTAAATATATTGTAGAAGCAGCAAAGAAAAAAGGAGAAATAGAAAATTATCACAGTTATTTTATTCTTTTTTCCGATTTACAAGATATAATAGAAGAGGAACAGTGGAATAATGCTGAGTAATATGTAATATAGTACTCGTATATATGATTGACAAAAGGCATTGTTTCTGAAAAAATTTAGGTAATGAAAGTTTTGGCAAAAATTTGAGGTGAAGAAAATGATTTCGGATAAAATTAAATTAACAGCGAAAGATATTTTAGAAAAAGAATTTAAAACAGGCATGAGAGGCTATCAACAAGAAGAAGTAGACAAGTTTCTTGATATGATCATTAAAGACTATGAAGCTTTCCACAAGGAGTTTGATCAATTAAAGCAACAAAATGCTCGTTTAAAGCGTGAATTAGAGGAGCAAAAATTAGTAGCAACGCAAGTGCCACAACAACCAGTTGTACAAACACCAGTTGCACAACCTGTATATAACAACACGAATACGGACATTTTAAAACGTCTATCTAATTTAGAAAAAGCTGTATTTGGAAGTAAGTTATACGAATAATTTCTAGTGGTAAAAAGGTTAAAGCATTTTACATAGAAAAAAACATTGCAAAATCTTTTTGTTTCCACTATACTAATGGATGTCATAACGTTTGGGTAATCGCTGCAACGCCAACGTTGTAGAGGAAAGTCCATGCTCGCACGGCCTGAGATGGCTGTAGTGTTCGTGCCTAGCCAATTCATAAGCTAGGGTATTCTGGCTGTAAGGCTGGTTTAACGGCAGGGAAAAAACCTAAGTCCTTTCGGATATGGTTTGACTACCTTTAAAGTGCCACAGTGACGAAGTCCTTGAAGAAATGATAGGAGTGGAACGAGGTAAACCCCACGAGCGAGAAACCCAAATAATGGTAGGGGAATCTTTTCCAAGGAAATGAACGATGGGAAAGGACAGGTTGTATAACCTGTAGATAGATGATTGCCACCGGAGTACGAGGCGTGGGCCGTTTGCAGTACAAAGGAACAGAACATGGCTTACAGAACGTTATGAACCAACTATGAAATAACTCAGCTCTCCTTTGTTAGAGGAGGGCTTTTTATTTGTATGAAGTTATAAATTATGAGTTAAAATGGTTAATGAGAAAATTTTTCGTAAAATGTAATGATTAATAGGACAAATTGCTATTAATTATTGTTTGACTATACATAAGAGGTGAATGCAAATGGGAAAAGTTACTTTAATTGCAACAGCGGCAATGGGTATTGAAGCATTAGTTGCCCGAGAAGTTCGTGATCTTGGTTATGAATGCCAAGTGGAAAACAGCAAAGTAACATTTGAAGCAGATGAAAAGGCGATTTGTCGCACGAACTTATGGTTACGTACTGCGGACCGTGTGAAAATTAAAGTTGGCGAATTCAAAGCGACAACATTTGATGAGCTGTTTGAAAAAACGAAAGCATTAAACTGGGGAGATTATATTCCAGAGAACGGAGAGTTCCCAGTAATCGGTAAATCATTAAAATCTGAGTTGTTCAGTGTTTCGGATTGCCAACGTATCGTTAAAAAAGCTGTCGTTGAAAAATTAAAAACAACATACAAACGTACAACTTGGTTTGAAGAAGATGGTCCGTTATTCCGTATTGAGATCGCAATGCTAAAGGATATTGCAACATTAACAATTGATGCAAGTGGTGTTGGACTTCATAAACGTGGATACCGTATGGATCAAGGGGAAGCTCCATTAAAAGAAACATTGGCTGCGTCTTTAATTAAGTTAACAAACTGGAAGCCAGATCGTCCTTTCGTGGATCCTTTCTGTGGATCAGGTACAATTCCAATTGAAGCAGCATTAATTGGACAAAATATCGCACCAGGATTTAACCGTGGCTTTGCATCAGATGAGTGGGGCTGGATTGGTAAACAAAACTGGCGTGAAGCTCGTCAAGAAGCTGAGGATTTAGCGAATTACAATCAACCACTACAAATCATTGGATCAGATATCGATCATCGTATGATCCGAGTTGCTCAAGATAACGCTGAAGAAGTAGGTTTAGGTGATTTAATCACATTTAAACAAATGCAAGTAAAAGATTTCACGACAAAAGAGGATTATGGCTATGTTGTAACGAATCCTCCATACGGAGAACGTTTAAGTGAAAAAGCACTCGTTGAACAATTGTACAAAGAAATGGGACAAGTATTCCGCCCATTAGACACATGGTCAGCGTATGTATTAACAAGTTACGAAGCATTTGAAAAATGTTACGGAAAAGATGCATCGAAGAAACGTAAACTGTTTAATGGATTTATCCGTACAGATTACTACCAATACTTCGGAAAACGTCCACCGCGTAACTCATAGTATAAAACTCCTCCAGCGCGCATATACTGGCTATTATGTAATGCGTAAAGGAGGACTTGATATGGATAGTTTCCAATTATCGATGATTCAAAAAGCTATTCATCGTACGTATGATGAGATCGGGAAAGAAGTGGGTAGCCAAGGTGCGATTGTAGATGAAATACAAAAAGCACAAGAAGAATATTTGTCAGCTCTTTCACACGAAACAGCGATTGATAAACGGTATTTAAAGTCATTAATATAGAAAAAAATTTTCCTTTTTCGAAAGGAAAATTTTTTTTCGTGTATTTCTATGTATGGCAACAGGGGAAAGTGGCTGCACACATATGAGTAGCAGTTGCTATATCTTTTTATAGAAAAACTTTTTGGTTGGAGGCTAAGGATGTTTACTGAGAAGAGATTACCATTTGAAGTAGGAAAACAAGATAATTTTTATGATAAGTTGAATGAATGGATTGGAGATGTGTTTTACGACATCCTTCCGGAAAAAGGCTTTGAAGAGCGTGATGAACAAATTTTTATGGCGTTTCAATTAGAGCGTGCTTTCCAAGAAAAGAAAGTAATGTTCGCAGAAGCGGGTGTAGGAACAGGGAAAACAATTGTATATCTTCTATATGCAATTTGCTATGCGCGTTATACTGGAAAACCAGCTATTATCGCTTGTGCTGATGAAACGTTAATTGAGCAGCTTGTGAAAGAAGAAGGGGACATTGCTAAGTTATCTGAAGCATTAGGGCTATCTGTTGATGTTAGACTTGCGAAATCAATGGATAATTATTTATGTTTACGTAAACTTGAAGATGTTATGAGTGGACGAGCTCCAGAAGTAATTGAAGATGTATACTACGAATTACCGCAGTTTGTATTCGATCATGGTACGATGCAAAACTTTACTCACTACGGTGACAGAAAAGAATTTCCACTTTTAAATGATGAGGAATGGTCAAAAGTAAATTGGGACTACTTCCAAGATTGCTTCACTTGTGATTCTCGTCATCGTTGTGGTCAAACTCTTTCTCGTGAGCATTATCGTAAAGCAGCAGATTTAATTATTTGTTCTCAAGATTTCTATATGGATCATATTTGGACGTATGATGCACGTAAACGTGAAGGGCAAATTCCGTTATTACCAGAAAGTAGCTGCGTTGTATTTGATGAAGGACATCTTGTAGAATATGCAGCTCAAAAAGCTTTAACGTATCGTTTAAAGCAAACGATGATGGAGCAACTTTTAACAAGATTATTGCAAAACGATATTCGTGAAGAGTTTGCGCATTTAGTAGAAGAAACAATTTGGCAAACAGAGCGATTCTTTGATGTGTTACAAGAAAATAAAAAAGAAATTGCCGGTTCTGATCGTTTAGAAATTACTGTGACAGAAAAAGTAACTGCTGAAGCGAAGCGACTTTATGCGAAAATTGGTGAAGTCGGCGATGCATTAGTATTTGAAAGTGAAATGCATACAGTAAACACGTATGATTTAAATATCGTTGATGAACATTTAGATGTATTAGAGCATTCACTTCGTCTGTTCATGCACGAGAAAAATGTAATTACATGGGGTGAAGAAGGTGATGGAGCCTTCACGTTAGTGATTATGCCACGTGCAGTAGAAGAAGTATTACAAGAGAAAGTATTCTCGAAGAAAATCCCGTATATTTTCTCTTCTGCTACATTATCTAATAACGATTCATTCGCATTTACAGCAAATAGCCTAGGGGTAAAAGATTACTTATCATTCTCAGTTGCCTCACCGTTTGATTATGAGGAGCAAATGGCAGTAAACTTACTATCGCATACGAAAGAAAATGAATGGGAAAGAAAGTGTCAATATACACTTGAAAATATACAGAAAACAAATGGACGTACACTTGTATTATTCCGTACAACACAAGAACTTGCAGCGTTTAAAGAATATGTTAGTAAAGAACAAATGTCAGTTCCGTTCCTATATGAAGGGGATCAAGAAATTAGTCAGCTCGTTTCTCGTTTCCAAAATGAAGAAGAGACTGTACTTTGTGCCGTTCATTTATGGGAAGGTTTAGATATTCCTGGTTCATCATTATCTCATGTTATCATTTGGTCATTACCATTCCCTCCAAACGATCCAGTGTTTGAAGCGAAGCGTAAACATGTAAATGATCCATTCTGGGATGTAGATGTACCATATATGATTTTACGTCTTCGTCAAGGGATTGGGCGTTTAATTCGTACGAGCGACGATAAAGGTGCTATATCAATCTTCTTATCTGATACAGAAGATGAGAAAGTGATAGAAGCGGTGAAAAACGTACTACCAGTAGAAGGTAAAGAATTATAAGGAGAAAGCTTGGCGCTTGCCAAGCTTTTTTTCTATTATAAAAGGAATTTAGATTTCCATGTCGAATTAAGTTTGAGGTAGAAAAGGGAGGTTTTATACGATGACAGTAGCTACATATGAAGTAGAAAAACAATTTTTAACATATGTGAAAAAGATACAAAATTACGGAGAAGCATTAAGCTTAATGTTTTGGGACTTAAGAACAGGTGCGCCTAAAAAAGGTGTAGACCAGCGTTCGGAAGTAATTGGTATGCTTTCATCAGAAGTATTTGTAATGTCGACTTCAGATGAGATGGGGAACTATTTAACAGAACTTGAAGCTTTAATACGTGAAGATAAGCTTTCTGAAACGACGAAGAAAATGGTTGAAGAATGTCGTAAAGAATATGATAGAAATAAAAAAATTCCACAAGCGGAATATGAAGCATATGTGAAATTAGAAGCGAAAGCGGAAAGTGTGTGGGAAGAAGCTCGCGAAAAATCCGATTTCGAAATGTTCCGTCCTTATTTAGAACAAATAGTTGAATTTAAAAAGAAGTTCATTACATATTGGGGTTACGAAACATATAAATATAATACATTATTAGATATGTATGAGCCAGGTATTACAGTAGAAGTGTTAGATCATGTATTTGGTCAACTTCGTGAGCGTATCGTTCCGCTCGTAAAAGAAATATCGGAATCGCAAAAGAGATTAAAGACAAGTGCTTTATCAGAATATTTTTCAAAAGAAAAACAAAAGAATTTTACATTAGAGCTATTAAAGCAATTAAATTATGACTTTGAAGCAGGTCGTCTTGATGAAACGGTACATCCATTTGAGATTACATTAAATAGAGGGGACGTTCGTATTACAACACGCTATGATGAAAAAGATTTCCGTATGGCAGTGTTTGGAACAATTCATGAATGTGGCCATGCTGTATATGAACAAAATATTGCAGAGAAATTCGAAGGTACACCGCTATGTAGTGGAACTTCTATGGGTATTCATGAGTCACAATCATTATTCTTTGAGAACTTTATCGGTCGTAATAAATCATTCTGGAAGAAAAATTATGATTTATTAAAAGAGTATAGCGATGGTCAATTCAATGATATATCGGTAGACGAGTTTTATGATGCGATTAACGAATCGAAGCCATCATTCATTCGTATAGAAGCAGATGAGCTTACATATCCGCTTCACGTCATGGTTCGTTATGAACTTGAGAAAGAATTATTTGATGGTACATTACAAGTGAAGGATTTGCCAGCGGCTTGGAATGATAAGATGGAAGCATATTTAGGAATTCGTCCGGAAAGCGATGCACAAGGTGTATTGCAAGATGTTCACTGGGCTGGTGGTTCATTTGGATACTTCCCATCTTATGCGCTTGGTTATATGTATGCAGCGCAATTTAAGCAAAGAATGTTAAAAGACATTCCGAACTTTGATGCATTATTAGAAGAAGGAAATGTAACACCAATTCGTGAATGGTTAACAGAAAATATTCACCAATACGGTAAAACGAAAAAGCCACTTGAAATTTTAAAAGATGTGACAGGTGAAGGGTTAAATGCAAACTACTTAGCGGATTATTTAGAAGCGAAGTATAAAGAAATTTATGAGTTATAAAAAAGAGCTGCTTAATTGCAGCTCCTTTTTTAAAGGGGATGGAAGAATGACTTATACATATACAGTAATGACGCAAGAAGAAGCAGAAGAAATTGCATATAACTGGCATTATGAAGGGAAATATTCCTTTTACGATATAGAGGCAGATGAAGAAGATTTAGCTGAGTTTTTAGCGGGAGACAGTAGAGGGGATCATACATTTTCTGTGAAGGAAAATGGCGCTCTAATTGGTTTTTTAACTGTTTGTAAAATAAGTGATGGAGCGGTTGATATAGGTCTTGGAATGAAACCTGATATAACTGGAAATGGATTTGGATTACAGTTCATAAAAGCTGGACTAGCTTTTAGTAAAGAACAATATGGTTGCAATTATATAACATTATCAGTAGCGACATTTAATGAGAGAGCAATCAAAGTGTATAAAAGAGCAGGATTTGAAGCAGTTGGGACGTTTGTCCAGAAGACGAATGGTAGTTGTTTTGAGTTTTTGAGGATGAGTTATATATGTAAAAATAACTAAAAAACAGAGGGGGTCTTCTGTTTTTTTATTTTGATTTAAAAATATATGATACATATTTTTGTACTTGTTGTAATTGGGAGTTTTGAAATTTTGACAGGGGATGTGTATGATTGAACTTTAGTAGCAAATAGTAGTTTAGCAAGGAGAGGTAGCATGGTTACAATTAAAACGAAAAATGAAATAGATTTGATGCACGAATCAGGGGAATTACTTGCTTCATGTCATAGGGAAATTGCGAAAATGATGAAACCAGGTATTACGACAAAAGAAATTGATACGTTTGTTGAAGCATATTTAGAAAAGCATGGTGCGACATCCGAACAAAAAGGTTACAACGGGTATCCATATGCGATATGTGCATCTGTAAACGATGAAATGTGTCATGGGTTTCCAGCCGATATTCCTTTAACTGAGGGCGATATTGTAACAATTGACATGGTAGTAAACTTAAATGGTGGTCTTTCAGATTCTGCTTGGACGTATAGAGTTGGAAAAGTTTCTGATGAAGCAGAAAGGTTATTAGTAGTAGCTGAGAATGCTTTGTATAAAGGGATTGACCAGGCAGTAATCGGTAATCATGTAGGGGACATTGGCTATGCAATTGAAAGTTATGTAGCGAATGAAGGTTTTTCTGTTGCAAGAGACTTTACAGGACACGGGATCGGTAAAGAGATTCATGAAGAACCAGCAATTTTTCATTTTGGTAAACAAGGACAAGGACCTGAGCTACAAGAAGGAATGGTAATTACAATTGAGCCCATTGTAAATGTAGGCATGCGCTATTCTAAAGTAGATTTAAATGGATGGACTGCAAGAACGATGGACGGTAAATTATCAGCTCAATATGAGCATACAATTGCGATTACAAAAGATGGTCCAATCATTTTAACGACACTTTGAAATAATATGTAAGAGTTTACAAAAATCGAACGAAAATGATATTTTTATAAAATTTGTACGTGTTTTGTTAATAAATGCTTTTCAAAGTATAAAAAGTGCGTTATAATCCATCTATAAAATAAATAGTTAGCTACACTCATATAATCGCGGGGATATGGCCTGCAAGTTTCTACCGAAGTACCGTAAATACTTTGACTATGAGTGAGGACGAATATATTTGCTTGTTTAGCATTCTTTTTTGCGAAACTCCAAAAGCGCGTCTCTCACTTGTAACGAGTGGTGGCGGCTTTTGGAGTTTTTTATTGCATAAGAGGGGGAACAAACATGAAAGTATTACAAGAAAAGATTTTGAACGAAGGAAAGGTTTTATCTGGTGACGTATTAAAGGTAGATGCATTTTTAAATCATCAAATTGACCCAGTACTTATGCAAGAGATCGGAAAAGAATTTGCTAACCGTTTTAAAGAAGAGAACATTACAAAAATCGTGACGATTGAATCTTCAGGCATTGCACCAGCAGTTATGGCTGCATTAGAGCTTGGTGTAAAAGTAATCTTTGCAAGAAAACGTAAATCGTTAACGTTACAAGATAATATGTACGTTGCAAACGTATACTCATTTACGAAACAAGAAACGAATGAAATTTCATTATCTCGAAATCATATCGATGAAACGGATCGTGTTTTAATTATCGATGACTTTTTAGCAAACGGTCAGGCTGCTTTAGGTTTAATGAGTTTAGTAGAGCAAGCAGGAGCAAGTATTGCAGGTATTGGTATTGTTATTGAAAAAGCATTTCAAGATGGAGGAAAGAAGCTTCGTGAGCAAGGAGTTCGTGTTGAGTCACTAGCAGAAATTGCATCACTTGATAACGGCACAGTTACATTTGTACAGCATGAAACTGCGGAGGTGAAATAAGCAATGAAGCAACATCCATTTAAAATTGCATCGCTTGGTATGCAGCATATGCTTGCTATGTACGCTGGCGCAATTATCGTTCCGCTTATTGTGGGCGGCGGACTTGGTTTAAATCAAAAAGAGTTAACATACTTAGTCTCAATTGATTTATTAATGTGCGGCGTTGCGACAATTTTACAAGCATTATCAAATCGCTTTTTCGGTATTGGACTCCCAGTTGTACTTGGTTGTACATTTACAGCAGTTGGGCCGATGATTGCAATCGGAAAACAATACGGCGTATCTTCTATTTATGGAGCAATTATTGCTGCTGGGTTATTCGTTGTTATTTTTGCGAAATTATTTGGAAAGCTTGTAAAACTGTTTCCACCTGTTGTAACAGGATCTGTCGTTACCGTAATTGGAGTTACACTTGTTCCAGCAGCAATTAATGATATGGCTGGAGGAGTAGGAAGTAAGGATTTCGGTAGTCTTGAAAATTTAGCGTTAGCATTTGGTGTGTTACTATTTATCATCATTATGTATCGTTTTTTTGACGGATTTATTCGTTCGATCTCTATTTTACTAGGTCTATTGTTCGGTACAATCGTTGCGGCATTTATGGGGAAAGTAAGCTTGCAAGCAGTTGGAGAGGCTGATTGGTTCCATGGTATTCAGCCATTTTACTTCGGAACACCAACATTTGAATTGACGCCAATTATTACGATGATTTTAGTTGCTTGCGTAGGGATTGTAGAAGCGACAGGTGTTTACTTTGCATTATCTGATATTTGCAATAAAAAGATTGGTGAAAAAGAATTAACAAAAGGCTATCGCGCAGAAGGATTAGCGATGGTGTTAGGTGGTATTTTCAACGCGTTCCCATATACAACATACTCTCAGAATGTAGGACTTGTTCAATTAACTGGAGTAAGAAATCGCGTTATTATTTATACTTGTGGTGGTATGTTAATCGTTCTTGGGTTCATTCCAAAAATCGCAGCGATTACAACAATCATTCCGAAATCAGTACTTGGTGGTGCAATGTTAGCGATGTTCGGTATGGTTATGGCATATGGCATTAAAATGTTAAGTAGCGTTGATTTTGGTAAACAAGAAAATTTATTAATCGTTGCATGCTCTGTCGGAATCGGACTTGGAGTTACAGTCGTTCCTACTTTATTCTCACAACTTCCTGAAAATATTCGTATTTTAACAGATAACGGAATTGTACTTGGAAGTGCGTCAGCAGTACTTTTAAATATTGTATTTAATATGGTGCCGCAGCGTAAAGCGAAAGTAAAAGAAGAGCCAGTTTCTATACAAAGTGCAGTAAGAGAAGCGTAAAAAAGCAAGGTCTCGTTATGAGACCTTGCTTTTCTTTTTAAGTGGCATCATTTTCCCGTACGTACCAAGACGCCAAATGTACTCAAGTGGCCCGTATTGATAACGTGACAGCCACCAGCGGCTAATAAAGATTTGCAACGTGTAGAAACCGATGCAGAATAGTGGTCCTACCCATAATGGGGCAAGATAATTATTTTTGAACAATAGTCCGAATACAAGTAACGTAACGATTGTATGTGAAATGTAGTTTGTTAACGCCATTCGTCCAACGTATTGGAATGGTCGTAATAATGTTTGCCATCTTTCTTTTTGTAATAAGCGCATGAGCGTGAAAATGTAGAAGATGAATAATGTCTTTCCGCTAAACATTGTAAAGGCCTGCATATAAATTGGTTCATAAGATGGTTTTGATAAGAAATAACGGACCATGAAGAACCACATTGGCAATGTTAAAATGAACATAATAATTTGCCATTTTTTAAGCTTTGGATCTAACTCTTTCGTACGGCGGAAAATATCCTTTTTGCCGGCATATAAACCAAGTAAAAATAGCCCAACTGTTTCTGGGAGCATGAATACGTTTAGTTCAATTCCATCAGCATAAAATGCATGGAAACGATTTTGTATTTGTGACACCCAGTCTTCAAGTGGCATGATTGGTAAGGATAACCCAAGTTCCTCCTTTGGTATGAAGGCAATCCCAATACTAGCAATTAGCATAAGAAACTGAAAAATACTTAATAAAACGATTGCCCATATTAAAATGGTACGAGGTTCTCTCTTATAAAATAAAAATAAGAAAAATCCAGCGATTGCATACGTATGTAAAATGTCTCCGTCCCATAAAAGAACGTAATGTAAGAAACCAAATAATAATAAAATAAGTAAGCGACGAACAAATAAAGTTTTTGGTCGATCTGTTTTCGCTTCAGCGCGAGTCATAAAAATGTAAAAGCCAAGGCCAAATAAAAATGAAAAGATAGTATAAAACTTTGTTTGAATAAACATATCGTAAAACAGACGGATATAGCTATCTAGCCCCTCATAAATTCCTGAAAGATCACGTGAGTCAATCCCAGCGATAACAGGCCAGTTTACAAGAAAAATACCCAGTACAGCTATTCCTCTAATAATATCGATGGAGTGTATCCTCTCGCCTTGCGCAATATTTTGTGTCATTATTTTCCTCCTTGTTAAGTAATTCCCTTTTATTATACAAAATGTAAGATGGAGGGTATAGGGTAGATTTCCATTTTTTTTAACTATTAAGTTGCGTAGTATGAGATATAATAAGAGTGCACAACAAGTTTTAACCTTCTTCAAAACAGGCAGTAAAGCTCCTTCTTATAAGGGGCTTTCTTTATGAAAAGTGTTGATAATGATTCTCTTTAATGATAAAATGTATTCAAAAGTGATAATCATTATCAAAAAAGGTTGGTGCATGAGTATGGTATATGCATTAGTAGCAGGTACAGTTGCTGTATATGCAGTTATTGCAAAGTATGTTTTAAATGGAGTAGGAACAGCAAAATGAGTGATATGACATAAAATCCCTTTCATTTGTAAAAAGAATGAAAGGGATTTTTTATTTTTAATGAGAATATGCTGAAAATTTAGTATGATAGTAAAGTGAAACTGTAATCAATGGGTAGGGGTAACTCTCACTGATTACGAGCTCGCAAATAGCGGGTATAGTATATACATCTTGGATAAAGGGGAACAAGGGGATGACAAACATAGTACAGACAAACGGTATGAAAAAACTTGTTTGTTTTTATGAAGAGTGGCAAAAACACGGCGATGCAGAGAATAGTTTAAAGTTGTTTGAGGTGATTCAAAAATATAAGCAAGAGCAGCTTATGATAGCGTTCTGCGGTCACTTCTCTGCAGGGAAATCAACGATGATGAATCATCTATATAAAGCACAGTTATTACCAACAAGTCCAATTCCGACAAGCGCTAACGTTGTTAAAATTGAAAAAGGGATGGATCGTGTTGTTGTAACGGTTAAATCTGGAGAACAGTACGAGTATGACGGTGCATATTCAGCTGAAGAGTTAAAACAAATTTGTAAAGACGGTGATGAGGTAATTGGTGTTCACATTTATCGGAATGATGCGCCAATTCCGGAGGGTGTTATGTTAGTTGATACACCAGGGATTGATTCAACAGATGATGCCCATCAACTAGCGACAGAATCAACGCTGCATCTAGCAGACGTAATTTTTTATATGATGGATTATAATCACGTCCAATCGGAAGTGAATTTACAATTTGTTAAAGAATTGAAACAACGTAATAAAACGGTTTATCTCGTTGTAAATCAAATAGATAAACATAAAGAAAATGAATTATCGTTTGAGGATTATAAAGATAGTGTAAAACAATCGTTCTCTAACTGGGATATTGAAGTAGATGGAGTGTATTATACTTCATTACGAATGATGAACCATACACATAATGAAATTGGAAGCTTAGAAAAATTAATTACTTCTATTATGAAAGAAAAAGAGCAGTATGTCAGAGATGGAATGGAGCGAGAAACAGAATATTTAATGGGGGAACATTTCTCGTTTATTCTTTCTGAAAATGAAAAAGCTCTTTTGAAATATGAGGAAGAGTTAGCATCACCGCTTTCCATTTCAGCGATAGTTGAAAAGAAAGAAGAGCTAACGGAAACTAAACATCGCGAGGCTAGTAAAGAATCTCATGTGAGACACGAATTTATAAAAGGCTTACAAGCTATATTAGATAACGCGTATTTAATGCCATTTGAAATGAGAGAATTGGCAAATGCGTATTTAGAAACGAAATTAACTAAGTTTAAGGTCGGTTTGCTATTTGCGAAAGGAAAGACGGAGCAAGAAAAACAGAGACGTTTAGATGCTTTTTATTCTGCCTTGCAAAAGACTGTTGAAACGCAACTTGATTTCCATGTGAAAGAATTTATTGTTACCTTCTTAAAAGAAGAAGGATTGTTTACAGAGGAAATTGGGAAAGACATATATGCATTAGAAATTGCTTTTGGACCAGAAATGTTAGCTGAAGTCATTAAACAAGGTGCAGGTTTCACGGGTGATTACTTACTTCTTTATACAGCGGATGTAGCGAATGAACTGAAGAAACGTTATTTTACAAAAGCACGACAAATTTTTGATAAAAGTGCAGTTGTTTTAAAGCAAAAGGTGAAGGAAGAAGTTGCTCGTATTGAAGAAGAGATAGAAAAATATACGATGTTGCAAACGGCAAAAGAAACGAAATTGCAATACAGTAACAATTTAGAGACATATGAAAGTTATTTGAAAAATGTTTGGCACGAGCGTATTGCTACACCAGAAGGATTGCAAATAGAGGAGATATTGCAAAGTAAAACACAAATTGTTAGTGAGAAATTCACACTACAAGAGCAGGAAAGCGTAAACGGTAACGTAATGGCTCGTGAGGAAGAGATAAAAGGAACGGCAGCTTTAAATATTCAGCGTATATTAGAGAAAGTGAAGAAAGCTGAAACGATATTAGAGCCATTGCCAGCGCTGAAACACGTACAGCAAGAGGTAATAGAAAAAAGGCGTCGTGTGGAAACGAAACAATTTACAGTAGCGTTATTCGGAGCTTTTAGTGCTGGGAAATCATCATTTGCCAATGCATTGCTTGGTGAGAAGGTACTTCCTGTGTCACCAAATCCGACGACGGCAACGATTAATCAAATTTTGCCAGTTACAGAGGAAAAACCACACGGAACAGTAATCGTTCAATTTAAATCAAAGCAAGCTCTATTAGAAGATATGAAAGCTGTTTATAAGCTGTTTCATTTTGAGATTACTACGTTAGATGAAGCGTTAGCACAAATTGATAAAGTTATGAAATATTCTTCACCAACTGGGAAGCAAAAAACAACATTTAGCTTTTTACGAGCGGTACAAAAAGGGTATGATACGGTTTCTGCTCATTTAGGAGAGCAAGTACAAGTTACATTAGAAGAGTTTTCTGATTATGTAGCGAATGAAGAAAAATCATGTTTTGTTGAGTACATGGAGCTGTATTATGATTGTGCTTTAACAAGGCAAGGAGTAGCGCTTGTAGACACACCTGGAGCGGATTCCATTAACGCTCGCCATACGGACGTTGCGTTCCAGTATATTAAAAACGCGGATGCTATTTTATTTGTAACATATTATAATCATGTGTTCTCTCGTGCTGACCGTGAATTTTTAATCCAGCTTGGTCGTGTAAAGGATACGTTTGCTCTTGATAAAATGTTCTTCTTAATTAATGCGGCCGATTTAGCAGAGTCTGAAGAAGAACTTGAAATGGTAAAAGGGTATATCGCAGACCAGCTACTGCAATACGGTATTAGAAATCCGCGTTTATTTGCAATTTCAAGTTTATGTGCGCTTGAAGAGAAACAAGGAAAGGATATTGAAAAAGAAAAATACGGTATATTACAAAACTCTGGGATTGCGAAGTTTGAGGAATCATTTACATCCTTTATGATGAGAGATTTAATGCTCGTATCTGTTCATGCTTTATATGGTGCATTGCAAGGAGCAGATCAGCTTTTAGTAAATATGATAAATGGTGCAAAGCAGGGGAATGAAGAGAAAGAGAAGCAAACGAAAAAATATGAAGCAGAGCGTGATCAACTACTTCATATTATTTCATCATATAGTGTGCTTGCTGAAGAGCAGGCGATGCAAAATGAAGTGAAAGAATTGCTTTATTACGTGCAACAGCGTCTATTCCTACGCTATAACGATGTGTTTACTGAATTTATTAATCCAGCATCGCTGCGAACGGATGGAAATGTGAAAGTGCAGTTGCAGCAGTGCGTTATGGAATTAGTAGCATTTATTCAGCATGATTTATTACAAGAAATGCGTGCGACATCATTACGCCTTGAAAAATGGATAGATGAAGCGATGAAACGTGCAAAGAATGAAATTGTGGTGAACTGTAAAGTAGAAAATGAATCAATTTCTATGAGTGGAACAGTGGATTATGAATATAAAGATATTACACATAAAGAACCGTTCCCTTCAGTTGAAATAAAAGATTTCAAAAAAGCATTGGCACATTTTAAAAATGAAAAAAGCTTTTTTGAAAAAAATGATAAAGCTTTCATGCAAGAAGAGGCTAAAGTTGTATTAGAGCCTTTCGTATCAAACTATGTAGCTGATGAAAAAGATTTATTTGTTCATCATTATAAGCAAGAATGGGATATGAAATGGAACTTATTCCAAAAAGTGATGCAGCAAGATGTGATGAACTACTATGAAAGTATATTATTTGCATTGGCTGAAACGATTGATGTATCACTATATGAACAAAGTAAAAAACAATTGCAAAAACAATTAGTGGAGATTGAAAAAGAAATTTATGTGATCTAGTCGTTATGAGAAAAAGATTCGTTCGATTTTCTTTTGCAGTACTGTATCTAAAGATTTGACAAACCCAGCAAATTCATCGGTAGAAATCATATGAGTAAGAACGAGTCGTCTGCCGTCTGGTGTTTCACCGCATAAGACGAATGAAGAAAATTCATATGTTTTGTTTTCTACTACTAATTTTGGATAGGAATACGTGTCGCTTTTCTTCTTCTTTCCATCAATAGAGATGACGTTGCATTTTTTCTCATTGTTGTCCATGGTGAATCCCTCCTTTCTATTACTTATGGTAGACAAGGAGGGATTAGAACAATAGGGAAAGGGGAATTTTTTATGAGTGTAGTAATAGAGTCTATTTCGAAAGAAGCTATACCGAAACCTTTATTATTGCTTGCTGATCCAAGTGAGCAGCAAATTGATGCATATGTACAAAGAGGCTTAACATATGTAGCTAAGCAAGAGGAGAGAGTTATAGGTGTATATGTTCTTTTGGAAACAAGGCCGAAGACGATGGAAATTATGAATATTGCGGTTGTAGAGCATTTGCAAGGAAAAGGGATTGGGAAGAAGCTATTAAGTCATGCTGTAGAAACTGCTAAAGGATATGGTATGTCAAAACTTGAAGTTGGTACAGGCAATTCTAGTGTTTCACAACTTGCTTTATATCAAAAATGTGGATTTCGTATTTTTTCTATTGATTTTGATTACTTTTCAAAGCATTATGAAGAAGAGATTATTGAAAATGGGATTGTATGCCGTGATATGATTCGGCTTGCAATGGAATTGACTCAGAACGTATAACTTATTTAGGGGGAAGAGAAGATGGAAGTACATAAAGCAATTACAGCACATTCTCGTAAACAAAATGAAAGTGTGAAAGCATGTTTACAATTAGATGCGCAGCGTGAAGCAGCTATTGAAGCAGCCGTATCTCTTGCGTCAAATGGGAAAGAATTTTCGGTTGATGTCATTAATGTTGTAACAAAACAAATTAATGCTCTTGCAAAAAATGGTGTTACACTAGAGCGTAAATATGTTACAAAAGAAATGGTTATGGAGTATGTAAGTCGTTTGCAAGAGAAAGAAGGTCGTTAAAGATGATAGTTGCAGTCGAATGGTTACGTGAGCATATAGAAGATGAGAACGTCCGTATAATCGATTGTCGTTTTGATTTAGCGAATCCTAATTGGGGTAGAGAAAAGTATGAGGAAGAACATATTCTTCATGCGTTATATTTTGATTTAAATTTAGATTTATCAAGTCCTGTAACAGAACATGGTGGTCGCCATCCGTTGCCGAATATTGAGGAGTTTGCAGACAAGCTTTCGCAAGCTGGTATTGATGAACATACGAAAGTAATTGCATATGACAGTGAAGCGGGTGCAAATGCTTCTCGTCTCTGGTGGTTATTAAACTATGTAGGACATGAGAAAGCATATATATTAGATGGCGGATTTCCAGCTTGGAAAGAGAATGGACTACCGGTAACAACGGAAATTCCTGTTGCTAAACGAAAAGCATTCAAAGCAAATGTACAAGATCATATGCTTGTAACGATGGGAACGGTCAAAGAGAATATTCATGCAGGTGCAGATATTACGTTAATTGATTCTAGAGAGCCAAAACGGTATGCTGGTGTAGAGGAACTTGTGGATCCAAAAGCGGGACATATTCCAACAGCAGTAAACTATTTTTGGAAGGATGGAATTGTACAATCAGGACAATTTAAGAATGAAGCTCAGCAACAAGAACGATTCCAAAATCTTGCGAAAGATAAGGAAACAATTGTATATTGTGGTTCTGGTGTTACAGCATGTCCAAACATCCTTGCATTGAAATTAGCTGGATTCCAAAATGTTAAATTGTATGCAGGTAGCTGGAGTGATTGGATTTCTTATCCAGAAAATCAAATTGCAAAAGAAGAAGATTAATCACTTGCATGCAAAAATAATTTGTATTAAAATAAGGTCACAAGCAAGAAATTGCTCGAAAAACTTTGTATTTTACACATTGGAAACAATGTGATAATATAACGACAAGTAAATAATACATCCTGCGGTGTACGTAACTTATTTATGTCTAAAACCGATGTTAGTTATACGGAAGCTCAATATTTAGCGACCATCATCAAGCCTTCCTTGTGGAGGAAGATGTACGGTAACTGTGAGGGCATCCACCTGCGAGTAGCGGGTTTTTGGACATTTACGAGGAGCGGCACGTGCGGGGGTCTTATTTCAACTAACATTATATAAAATTCCTACGGTGTACGTAGCTTATGTATGTCTTAAACCAATAAGTTTAATATGGAAGTTCAATATTTAAATGTAGCTAACATGCCATCTTTTTAAGAAGGAAGTTACAAACATTTGTGAGAGCATCCACCTGTGAGAGCAGGTTTATGGACATCTAGAGAGAACGGCATATGTGGGGCTAAATAAAAACCTTACGTTTTATACGTAAGGTTTTTTTGTTGCATAAATATATCCATGTTATCCCGCTTTAATGGGCAGTAAGACCCCCACCTCCAAATTCAGCGAAAGCAAAGAAGTTAGGTGGGGGATGAAGAAAACCCCCACTGATTAAAGTTTCACTTTATCTCGATTCACCTGTGAAATTTCCATAATAAATATAGCATTTTCTATCTTCATCAATCTCTCTTGAATCTAAGGTGAACTCCATATGCATACCGTCGCGCTGAATATATATAGTATCTGAATGAAGAGATGGCAAAATTTCTTCATAGTTCCATACATCTTTACTTTCAATCAAGTTTGAACTCGCATCCTTCAGCTCCCTAATTTCAAAACCGATGTGGAAGTAAGTAGGATCTGAAGGATCGTTAGAAAAAGTTTCTTGCTGAAGATATATAACTGCTGTTCCGTCTGGATCGACTGAAGTTGCAGTAACAACATATGTATTTTTATCTTTTATAAAATATTCACAAGTCATGCGTGCGATGATTTCAGAATTAGAAATATTTGCGTAGTTCCATAAAGCAGGATACCCTTTCGTTTCATCATTAAGTCGATATTCTAATCGCATTTTATCCCTCTTCTTCCTTTTTCTTCTACTTTATCATGCCATCCTATATAATAGGAATAGAATTTAAAAAGGGGAGTGCGAAGGTGACAAAAACGAAATGGCTAGTAGGTGGTGTCATAACGTCTTTAATGACTGGCACCTTATTTGGCTGCGCACAAGATCTTCCCCCAAAACCGAATGATAATAGTTGTTCAGATTGGGATTGGGATGATGAACTTGGGGTATGGCAGTGTGATGATAGTAGTTCAGGTTATCGTGGGCATTACTTCTATGGTGGGAGATACTATCAAAATAAATCAGCTTTTAAAAATTCATCGGCGTTTAAATCGTATCAATCGTCTGCGGAATTTAAAGGTGGAATTGGGAGCGGTTCAAAGGGAGGATTTGGGGGCTAACATATGTCGCAATACATAAGGGAACGAAAAGAGTTTTATTCGAAATATCCGGATTTCTGGTCGGATTTATATGAATGTGAGTATAGTTTGTTTCATGTTTTCTCTATAACAAATGAGACTATGAAACAATTACAAGTAGCGACTGAACGAATGGGAAAAATATTTTTTAAGACTGCTAAACTTTTGCGTAATTTAAGTGACGAACAGCTTCTTGAACTTGGGTTTCCTCTTGCGAGCCTAGCGTTCATTAGAATGAAAGGATTATATCCTGAATCTGTTATTTCGCGATTTGATTTCGTATTAACAGATGATAACCAAATTAAAATGCTTGAGTTTAATAGTGATACGCCAACTTTTATTATGGAATGCTTTCAAATGAATGGAAAAGTTTGCGGAAAACTAGGCTACGATGATCCAAACTTGGATCAAGAACGATTGCTATCTTCTGGTGTTACAAAAGCCGTTATGGAAGTGACAAAGGGAATAGATAACCCAAATGTTGTTTTTACAGCACATCATGAACATATTGAGGATTGGAATACGACTATGTATTTGAGTCAGTTATGCCATGTTGAAAATAAAGTAGTGCCAATGTCAGAACTTAGAATTACAAAAGATGCTTTAGTGGATAGCGATGGAGTACCGATTGATGTTTTATATCGTCAAACATATCCGATAGAAGATTTAATTGAGGATCAAGATCCTGAAACAGGAGACTTGGTAGGTGTGGAACTGTTGCAACTTGTAAAAGCCGGAAAGCTTTTTATAATAAATCCTCTGTCAGCATTTTTACTTCAGCCCAAATCAATTCAGTGTCTGATTTGGGGGTTAGCAGAAGAAGAGGCTTTTTATACAAATGAGGAACAACAGTGGATTAAAGAATATATGTTACCTACATATTTAGAACGAGATTTATTTTTAGGAAAAGGTTCTTTCGTTCAAAAACCTTCATTTGGTAGAGAAGGGGACACAATTACCGTTCGTGATAAGGACGAAAATATTATGATGCAAAATGCACATCAAACGTATAAAGCGTCACTGCCGATATTTCAAAAATATATAGAACTTCCAGTCGTATCCTTGGAAACAGAAAAAGGGATGGAGAAACTGTCGTATGTGTTTGGTTCGTTTTTAATTGCTGGAAAAGCGAGTAGTATCGGTATTCGCGCTGGGGAAAAAATTACGGGGAATGAATCGTACTATTTACCGGTAGGGATAAAAAGGAGGAAAGTATATGATTAATTTTTTATTATATTTAGCAGTAACACTGGGACTTTTATGCATTGGTCTTTTCCTAATGGAAGTGACAACGAAAGTAAAAGAATTTAAGTTAATGGCTCAAGGAAATAAGGCGGTAAGCTATGTGCTTGGAGGACGATTACTTGGGTTAGCTATTGTTTTGTATTCGACAGCAGCTAATTCCATTTCACTTCTTGATATGGTTTCGTGGGGAGCAGTTGGTATTTTGGCTCAAATTATCGTTTATTATTTAGCTGAGTGGCTTACACCACGCTTTAATATAAACAAAAGTCTTGAAGAAGATAATCAAGCAGTCGGTCTGTTTCTTATGTTTTTATCGCTTTCCATTGGGATTGTAATTGCAGGTTGTATAACTTATTAAAAAACTTTACGCTCAAACGTAAAGTTTTTTATTTTTATATACGTTAGTTTGCCATACCTTTCGAAAAAATTGTAGGCTACTGTTGACATCTATTTTAAATAAGAGTAACATTTTCTATGTAATAAAAAAATAAGTCTCTGTTAGGTGAGGCTCCTGTATAGAGAAATGCTACTGCCCAAAAATGTCGAGAGACGCCAATGGGTCAACAGGAATGATCGAATTAAGGTTTTTCTTAACGTAGCTGGTAATGTACCTATGCTATACAGTGCTAAAACTCGGCGAGGGAGAGGTCCGTAGATTTCTAATTGTATTAGGAATCGTTTATTTGTGTATGTCATGACCTTTACTCTTTTCAGAGTAAGGGTCTTTTTGTTACAAAGCTATGAGTAATTTCATAGTATAAACTATAAAATTAAACGAGGAGGTGAGGAGCATGTCAAATTCTGACTCGGTTCCGTTACCCATATACTTCAATTCAAAAATATATGATGTAGGCAGGAAACGACTTGTTCCTCCCTCTATATTTATCATAATGTAGCGTTTATATGCATGTTTAAGCGCTAGACACTGTTAAGGTAAAGTGGATAAATTGAGAAACAAAGCGTTTCTTCCTATGTTGTACAGGAGGAGACGATAATATGTTATATGCAAACAAAACTGTGGGTAACACGTCATATAAATTAAGTAAAAAATCAATGAAAGAACAAACAATGCTTCAAAAAAATAAAGATTTATTAATTGAAATCGCAACGAGAGATGTAAAATCTGTATTTGCGTATTTTAAAACAACAAGAGACGGATTATCTATGAAAGAGGCGCAAAAACGCATTCAAGTATACGGCCGAAATGAATTAACTTCAAAAAGAGCGCGTATTGCGGAAGTAATGATGAAGCTAAGTGGAATGATTCCAGGTTTTTCAAAACAACATGTGCGTGATGGATCACAATGTGAGAAAATTACTGTGTCTCGAGTAGAATGTTCTAGTGTAACAGGGTTAACCGGTGAATTAAAAATGATGAATTTGCCAGTACAAGAGCTTGTTCCTGGTGATATGATTTTTCTTTCAGAAGGTGATATAGTACCAGCAGATGTACGTATCATTTATGCGAATGATTTATTGGTAAATGAATCTGTGCTAACAGGAAAAGATACAAATATTGAGAAATTTGAAAGCTGCTATCACCTTGAGCGCAAAAGATTTATTCCTTTAAAACGAATGAAAGACTATAATCCACTTGAACTTGAAAACGTATGTTTCAAAGGGACGTATATTGTTGGCGGAAACGCAAAGGCTGTAGTTGTTTCGACTGGGAAAAATACGTATTCAGGAATTCTTCATACTTGTTGTAGTAGAATGTCTTAATGTGTAAATGATGCTAAATATACAAAAACAATGTATAATAGACAAAGTTGAAAAAACGTAGAATGGTAATCTATTTATATAACCTTACGTGATGACGTGGGGTTATTATTTTTTGTAGTAGGAGAGGGATTATGAAAAAAGTATTATTAGTTGATGGTATGGCACTATTATTTCGTGCTTTTTACGCAACAAGTGTCTACGGACAATTTATGAAACGACAAGATGGTACCCCTACAAACGGGATTCATGGTTATATGAAACATTTATTAACAGCTATGCAAGCAATTGAACCGACACATATCGTAACATGCTGGGATATGGGAAGTACGACATTTAGAACAGAATCGTTCTCAAATTATAAAGCGAATCGTGCAGCGCCGCCTGAAGAATTAATTCCGCAATTTGATTTAGTACAAGAAATGACTGCGAAATTGTCTATTCCAGTTATCGGTATGAAAGGGTATGAAGCGGATGATTGTATCGGTACGCTTGCAAAACAATACTGCAATGAAGCAGAAGTATATATTTTAACAGGTGATACGGATTTACTTCAGCTTGTTGATAAGAACGTTACAGTTATGCTCTTGCGCAAAGGTATCGGAAATTACGAATATTATACACCAGAGAAGATCATGGAAGAAAAAGGTGTGAAACCTTGGCAAATCGTGCATGCGAAAGCATTCATGGGAGATACGAGCGATAATTACCCAGGTGTAAAAGGTATCGGGGAAAAAACAGCGTATAAACTGATTCAAGAGCACGGAACAGTAGCAACTGTACTAGAAAATGTATCATCATTAACGAAAGCACAGCGTACAAAGATTGAAAGTGATTTAGAGAACTTAAATATTTCATTACAATTAGCACAAATTCACTGTGAAGTTCCAATTTCATGTTCACTAGAAGAAGGATTACACACAATGGATGAAGAAAAACTTAGATTCGTTTGTGAAGAAATGAATTGGGGAAGACCTGAAATATTAATCAATATGCTATAAATACTAGGAAGACCGATTACAAGTAAAATGAATCGGTCTTTCTTTTTTTGTATGTTCACAAAGTTGTCAGAAAATAAACGGAATTTTCATATGAAGTTCAAATAGAATTCACAACAATCAATTATTATAAGAACAACCAGATAATTCTTTATCTTTATCCCGCTTTAATGGGCAGTAAGACCCCCACCTCAAAATTCAGCGAAAGCAAAGAATTTAGGGTTTCAACTTTATATAAACCATCCCCCAAGGAGGAAAATGAAAATGAGAAAAAAAGTGAGAAAATCTTTTAAACAATTATTAATTGAAAATAAACAATCACTATTAAATAATAAAGAAAATATGAAAGAAATTGAAGAAAGAATTGAGAAACGACATGTAGCATACAGAGTTGCTAGTAATTGAGTAAGATAATTTGGCCTATGAAAAAAGCTTGTAGTTTGGATACTATCCAAACTACAAGCTTTTTCTTTTTTATTATTTCCACCAAATCCAAGTCCAAAAGTAATTTCGTATATTTCGAGGAGTAATGCGTATAAAACGTTCCCCGTCAAAGAAGCAGTTTAAATTTGGAAGTGTTTCATTTGGATTTTCTGAAATAAAGGTGACGATATTTTCGTTGCTTGTAACGGTTACTGTAATTGGTGGGTCGGTAGGTGAAACTTGAAGTTGTAATGAAATATTCGCCGTGTTTTTAAATTCATTAGTAATAGGCGGGCTTATCACTTGTACTGTGAATAACACGATAATTGTTTCGTCTGGTTCCAAATTATTAGCGACTAGGAAACCGATATTCGGATTCGCTAGTGGAGAGCGTTCGCCGTTAATAAAGACAGTGCCGTTCATAAATTGTAAACCTGCTGGAATGGTATCTTGCAAAGAAACATTTGAAAGTGAAATATCAGAAGTATTCGTAATACGTACCGTATAATCAAAATATTGTTTTAAATAAGCCGAGCTGACGGAAGCATCTTTCACTACTACAGCAGTTATAAATTGAACTGGTATACGAACGATATTTGAATTGGAAATAAAAGTAATAATTGGATCCTGTGGTGTCAATTGGAAGGCAGCTGTGACGGAAGCAGAATTGATAATTGTGCTGTTTGAAGGGATAGATGTGACGAGAACTTTAAATGTTATCGTTGCTACGGAGCCAGCTGGTAAAGCACCGATATTCATACCAGTGTCTGGACGGACATTTGGAACAGGAGCGCCGTTAATGGTTACGCTGTTTTCTATAAATATTGTACCAGTTGGAATGGTATCTAAAATAGAAGTACTTATCGTAGGAATCGGGGAATGATTTATTACTTCCAATGTGAAAGTCATGGTCTCTCCTGTTGTTACGATAGATTTATCAGCTGTCTTTTCAATGCGAACCATCGGATCAACTACTGTTGTTGTAACCGTATTTGTTTGCTTTGTAATTGTAATAGGCGGTTCATTCGGATCGATGTTAACGGTATAGGAAACAGAAGCATCGTTATTAATTGCTGGTTGAAGAGTTGTAGAAGATATTGTTACTTGGAAAGTAATGATAGTAGATTCATTAGGAGTAAGGCTTCCTAATGTAATACCATTTTCAGGATTTTCATTAGGCTGATTGATTCCGTTGATCGTTACACTACCAATAACGAATGTTGTATCTACTGGCGCCGTGTCTACTATAAGAAGATCTTCAATAGTGATATTACCATTATTAGTAATAGTAATGGTATACGTTAAAGTTTGACCAGGTAATGCGCTCGTGAAATCAACAGCTTTTATCGCAACTACATTATCATTTTGAACAGTTGTTGTGACGGTATTTGTTGTAGTTGTATTCGTAACAGGTATGTTATTTGGGTTGACTATATAGTTAAAGGTAGTAATTGCGTTGTTGTTGAGTTCATTTGGTGTTGGGATAGAAGTCACAGAAACTTGGAATGAAGCGATAGCATTTCCGCCTACAATTATAGTACCAATTGGTATACCACTTACTGGATTAACTCCCGGAAGAGTTTCTCCGTTTACCATGACGCTATTTTCTATAAACGTAGTACCTTGAGGAATCATATCTTGAATGACTACATCATTTGCTGCAACATTACCAGTTTGATTGAGTGTAATTGTATAAGTTAACGTGTCACCGACTGTTGCAAATGCAAGGTCAACAGCTTTATTACTATTTAAATTTGCATGATTAATTGCTGTTACGGCAGCTGATGAAAGAATAGTTTCGGTAATAGGCGGCTGGTTTGGTATCGTGTATTGGTATTCAATTGTACTCGTGTTAGAAGTTGGATTTGTTTGCGGAATTGAAGTAACCCGTACTTGGAATAGAATGGTTGCTGTCGTATTAGGTGGAATGTTATCAAGTTGTATCCCGTTAAGTGGATTGTCATTTGGACGAGCGGTGCCATTCACAATAACACTATTCTCTATAAAGCTCGTATTTGCTGGGATAATATCTGTAACGATAATGTTTTCTACTTGTATATTCCCATTGTTTGTGATGGAAATGGTGTAAGGGATAATCGTTTGTAGGTCAGCATATTGAATAGGTGTTGTTTTTATAGCGAGCACATTAGCAGAAATAACTTCAGTGAAGGTAATATTACTAGTCGATATTTGTTCTTCGCCACTAATTGTATAACGAGAAGTTGATTGGTTTTGGATACGACTGCTTGCTGGAAGAGATACCACAGTAACGGAAAACGTGACAGGGATAGAATCATTAGGAGCAATCGTTCCTACAAGTATACCAGTACTTGGATTCGCGTTAAGCTGAGGAATATTATTTACTAAAACGCTACCGTCTATAAAGGTTGTTCCAACAGGAATATTGTCTGTAAATACAACAGCAGTAGCATCTGCATTTCCTATATTCGTTAAAGTTGTAGTATAAGTTAAAATGTCACCAATCGTAACAGAATTCAAATCAACAGTTTTCAGTGAAACGATATCAGCGTCATTAATTTGGACGAAAGTAGTATTGGAAGTAGTCGATTTTTGAATAGGTGCAAAGTCAGGGTTGAAAATAAAATCGTAGACGATGTTTGCAGTATTAGGTGTTGGGTTTACAGCAGGTAAATTCGTAACGGAAACTTGGAACGTTATTGTAGTCACTTGATCTGACGTAATATTAGGGATGGAAAAGCCGATATTTGGATCTGCTGCAGGAAGTGCAGTGTTGTTAACTGTTACACTTCCCGGAATAAATATTGTTCCATCCTCTATAGTATCTGTAAAAAAGATGGAGTTAGTTGTAGTGGATCCGTTATTTTGAATGAGTACTGTATATTCAATGGTTTCATCAATATTAGCTAATACTGTATTAGCGGATTTTGTAGCGATAAGAATCACATCAATAAATTGTATATTTGTAGTATTGGAAGATGTCGTTTCTGAAATTGGTGGCAAGCTTGGGTCTGGCTGATACTCATAGTGGATGACGGCGATATTATTAATGTTATTTTGAGAAGGTGCAGAGACTACATTTACTTGGAATGTAACGATAATTGTATTGTTTGGAAGGATAATATCAAGGGTGATTCCGGTAATTGGATTTTCGTTAGGTCTCGGTATGCCATCTACAAGAATGCTATTTGGAACGAATGTGGTGCCAGCAGCAATTGCGTCAATTAGGAGAGTATTTGTAATAGGTACTGTACCAGCGTTTGTAACTGCGACTGTATATGTGATGATTTGACCTATGCGTGTAATAGATCTGTTAGCGGATTTAATTGCACTCACATTTGCCGTCCGCACTTCAGTATTTACTGCATTTGATAATGATCTACGCTGAATAATCGGAGAACTAGGGTCAATTTGGTATTCATACGAAGTGTCTGAAATGTTAATGACTGTGTTGCCCTCTGGTATATTTGTAAGTTGTACTTGGAATGAAATAGTGACTGTTTCATTTGGTTGTATCGTGCCGAGGGTTACTCCATTTTCAGGGTTCACACCAGGCTGAATAACATTATTTATTGATAAGCTATCTTCAATGAATATAGTACCTTCTGGAATGTTGTCAATGAACAACGTATTGTTAGCTGGAACAGTTCCTATATTTTGTAGTGTATTTGTGTAGGTAATATTTTGCCCGATGGATACGAAAGTAACATCCGCCTGTTTAACAGAAATAATATTTGCATTTTGAAGTGATGTTGTAACAATATTAGAATTTGCAGAGCGATTCACTGGTGGAGCTGTAGGAATACTTACATATTGGTAATTTACAGATGATTGATTTACAATTTCGGTTTCAGTAGGTGGATTATTTGTTTGTACTTGAAATAGTATCGTTTTGGAACTATTTGGTGGAATCGTTCCAATTGGTATTCCGTTTTCAGGATTTGCATCAGGCTGAAGTACACCGTTAATTGTGACACTGTCTGGAACGAATGTAGTCCCAGCTGGAATAGCATCTGTAAAAGTAATATTTATTGCGTCAACATTTCCGGTATTTTTCACTTCAGAAATATAAAGTATAGTTCCGCCAATATCTACAGTGATTGGATTGGACGTTTTTGTAACTGTCAATTGTGCTTGCACGAAATTTGTAATGACAATATTACTTGTAGATGTTTCAGTAATAGGCGGTTGCCCTGGGTCTGGTTGAATTGTATATGTTGTATTAGATTGATTTGTAATCGATTGTTGCGAGAATGAATCGTTAATAAGAATTTGGAACGAAATAAGGTGAGTAGCGTTTGCTACTAGGTTAGGCAAAGTAACACCTGCATTTGGATTTGCACCCAGTATAGCTGTTCCGTTAAGTGTAAAACTATTTTCTACGAATGTAGTCCCTTCTGGAAGCGTATCTGAAAATATGAGATTAGTAGCTGGAATATTTCCGGTATTTTCTAGCGTTATCGTATAGGTCAAAATGTCACCGGTTGTTGCTTGTTGTGCATTGACAGCTTTTAAAGAAAGAACATTCGCATCCGAAATTTGTGTGAAAGCTGGATTAGACGTAATTGTTCGAGCGATGATAGGAGCAGCTGGATCGGCGATAAAAGTATAGTCAATACGGGCTATATTAGAAATTGGATTCACGCTTGGAATGGATTGAACGATAACTTGGAATGTGACGGTGACGATTTCTGAAGGTGCAATGGCGTTTAAGGAGATTCCTACGTTTGGATCAGCACCTGGGGCTGAAACACCATTTATGGTTACGCTATTCGGAATAAATGCAGTTCCTTCTGGGACCAAATCTGTTAAAGTAACTGTATTTGCAGTTGTATTTCCGTTATTTTGAACGACTACAGTGTAAGTGATTGTACCGTCAGTAGATTGTACGAGAGAATCTGTATTTTTAATTACAGATAGCGATGCATCAACGACAGCTGTATTTACCGTATTAGATGAAGATGTTGCTGTAACTGGAGGTTGACTTGGGTCGACAATATAAGTGTAACTTGTAAGTGCTTGATTTATAATCGCTCCTTGCGGTGGAATAGAACTTGCAAGAAATTGGAACGTAATAGTAGCAGAATCACCTGGTGCGATAATACCAACTGGAATACCGAGAGTTGGACTTGCATCTGGAAGTGAAATCCCGTTAAGCGTGACACTATTTGGAACAAATAATGCCCCTTCAGGAACTCCATTAATGAGTAATACAGAATTTGCAGGGAAGTTTCCAGTATTCGTTAATGTTGCTGTATACGTAATGATATCTCCAATAGATACAATTGTACGATTTGCTTCTAAAACAGTTGTAACAGTCGCGTTATTAATTTGTGTGGAAGCACTATTAGAAGTTATTGTGCCTGTAACAGGAGGAGAGGTCGGGTTAACTATAAATTCGTATTGAATAGCTGCAACGTTTGTAATTGGGTTCGAAGGTGGAGTAGATGTAACTATGACTTGGAACGTAACGGCTGAGGAACTACCAGCATTCACGGTTCCGATATTAACCCCGTTATTTGGATTTGCCCCTGGAATGATACTTCCATTTACAGAAAAACTATTTTCAACAAAGGTCGTTCCAGCTGGAATAAGATCTGAGAAATTTAGATTCGTAGCGTTTGTATTGCCGCTGTTTTGAATAAGGACCGTATAAGTGATCGTGTCTCCGATATTTGCAAAGGCTGTATTAGCAGTTTTTACAGCTGAAAGTATTGCTGAATTAATAGAGGTAACGAAGACGTTCGTTTCCACATTGCCAGGCTGAGCCTGTAATGCATTCCCTACGTTATATTGGAAGTTCACAAATCCTAAGTTTTGGAGTTCAGGTGTGAACGTTGTTGGGTTGCTTGTGATTTGAACTTGGAACATGATTGTTACAGTTTGATTTGGAATGATTGTATTTATGCCAATACCGTCAATGATAGAAGCAGATGCTAATGGTGTGCCATCAACAATAACTGATCCTGCAACAAATTGTGTCCACGATGGAATCGGGTCTGAGAAAATAACGTTATTAGCAGGAATATTTCCTGTATTCGTAATCGTAGTTGTATACGTAATTGTATCACCAATCGTCGCAAAAGCTTTATCTCCGATTTTAGTAGTAGTTAAAATAGCACTTTCAATTGTTGTTGTAACACTATTTGAAGTAATGTTTTTTGAAACAGGAGGATTAGCTGGATTGACAATGTGTTGGAAACTAACACTAGCTTGATTGGTAATTGGATTTATAGGCGGAATTTCATCGGCACTAATATGAAATGTTACAATGACAGATTCGTTTGGCCCAATATCGCCAATTGGAACGCCTGTAATTAGGTCTGCATTTGGGATGGTAGTTCCGTTAAGTGTAAAACTATTCGGTTCAAAGGAAGTTCCGTCTGGAATTAGGTCGGTAAAAATAACATTCGTCGCACTAACATTTCCGCTATTTGTAATCGTAACTGAGTAGACAATATCTTGCCCAATATCTACTGCTTCCACATTTGAATTTTTTTGTGCAGTAAGGATAGCGCTATTAACTTGTGTTGTCGTTGTATTAGATTGATTAGAAGTTGAAATGAACGGCTGATCTGGATCAACAATATAACGGTAAGTGGTAAGAGCCGAATTAGAAATAGGATTGTTGATTGGGAGGGTTGAAACGATGGCTTGGAATGTGACGATTGATGTGTTTCCACCATTAATGGAACCGATATTTACACCAGTAGATAAATCAGCGTTTGGAATGGTTTGCCCATTAACTGTGAAACTGTTTGGAACGAAACTTAAATTGCTATCAAGTATATCGATAACGGTAACATCAGTTGCAGCCACATTCCCGGAATTAGGAAGGGTAAGTGTAAATGTTATTGTATTACCAACATCCGCAAAAGTAAGATTTGCTGTTTTTGTACTAATAATAGTTGCATTGTTTATTTGAAGAAGCGTCGTGTTAGAATTAGCTGTACTTGAAACGGGAGGATTAACAGGATCAACAGTAAACTCATACGTCGTTGATGATGTATTTGGTGCAGGATTAATAGGTGGGATGCTGTTAACTGTAACTTGAAATACGATACTATATATTTCATTTGGTGGAAGTGTTGCAAGTAATACACCGGTATTTGGATTCGCGTCAGGTTGTAAAACACCATCAACAGTTAATGTGTTAGGAACAAATGTGAGTCCGCTCGGTAATACATCTGTGAATACAATGTTGGCTGCATCTGTATTTCCTATATTCGAAATAGAAGTAGTGTAAAAAGCAGTTTGCCCGACGTCTATAAAGGATACACTTTCGTTTTTCGTCATGGATAATATAGCTTCGTTAATTTGAGTTGAAACAGGATTGCTAATTGAAGTTTCTGCATCAGGCGGTGAGACTAATTGATACGATGTTGATGAGAAATTTACAATTGGGTTTTCGGTTGGTAAGGATGTTACAGTAACTTGGAATGAAACTGTTACTGTAGTCCCAGCTGTTATAGGCCCAATATTTACACCGTTTGATGGGTCCGCACCACTTTGAGGAACCCCGTTAATAGAAAATGAGTTTGCAATAAATGTAATTCCGTTCGGCAGTGTATCTGAGAAAATAACATTTTGTGCGGATGAGTTTCCATTGTTTGTTAAAGTAACAGTATAGGTGAGTGTGTCTCCAATACGACTAAAGGATTTATCGACTTGTTTTAATGAAAGAATGGTAGCTGTGTTAATTGTAGTGAACACTGTGTTTGAAGTAACATTTCTTGAAACAATAGGGGCATTAGGATCAGCGATAAATGTGTAAGAAGCACTAGCGGAATTCTCAATAGGATTTTGAACAGGAGTAGAAGTAGCGGTAACTTGAAATGCTATTGCTATTGAGCTGTTTGGAGCAATTGTCCCAATCGTTATACCTGTATTGGGATTAAGGCCAAGTTGTGTATTGCCATTTATTGTAACGCTATCAGAAACGAACGTTGTGCCGTCTGGAATAAGGTCAGTGAAAGTAATATTTGTTGCATTTGTATTCCCATTATTCGTTAAAATTGTTGTATAGGTAATGGTATCACCTAGTGTTACAAGTGGTTGATCGACCGATTTTACCATCGTTATCATAGCATCTAGTACAGGGTTTGCAACGATAGTCGTTGAAGTAGAAGTAGTAACAGGGGTTGCGCTTGGATCAATAGTATAAGAATATAAAATTGTATCGTTATCCATAATTGAACTTGAAGGGGGTACAGAAATAACATTTACTTGGAAAGTGACAGTTACTGTTGCGCCAGGAGCGATATTTGGTATAGTTACTCCAAGTGCTGGCTGAGCACTAAGTTGCTGAGCACCATTGATTGTGACCGAATTTGGTATAAATGTAGTGTTAGCTGGAATAGCGCTTGTGAATGTTATATTCGTTGCTGGTGTATTCCCATTATTCGTAATAGTAGTTGTATACGTAATCGTATCTCCAACAGACACTATAGATTTATCAGCACTTTTTGTTGTAGTTAATATTGCACTATTTATTGTTGTAGTAGCGGTATTAGATGAAGTGGTTTGTGTTATAGCTGGTTGACTTGGATCGACAATGTGCTGAAATTGTATAGAACTAGAATTAGAGATGGGATTTATACTTGGAATGTTTGTTACAAGTACGTTTATCGTAATAGTAGCCGTGCTACCGGGATTTATATTTCCAATCTGAATTCCGTTCGCTGGATTGCCTATTTGTTGCGTACCAGAATCATTTGTAAGAGTTCCAGATATAAATGTCGTTCCATCAGGCAAAATATCCGTGAAAATTATATTTTGTGAAGTGACATTTCCGGGGTTATTTAATGTAATTGTATAAGAAATTGTATCGCCGATTGTTACGAAATTTTTATTCGCGGATTTAACCGCTACAATTTCTCCGGAATTTATTTGTGTCGAAACAGAATTGGATGTTGTACTTCGTGAAACGAGTGGTAAATTAGGTCCTGTCATAAATTGATAATTAATAGAAGCACCGTTTACAACCGGTGAGTTTGGTCCTCCAGGTCCGATTGTAAAAATAGGATTTGGGATACTAACTACTTGTACGCGGAAGGTAACGTTTATAAAATCTCCTGCAATAATATCCCCAATTGGTATCCCATTCGCTGGATTTACCCCAGGTAATAAAACCCCGCCTACTCGAACACTATCTTCTATAAATATTGTATTATTTGGAATCGGATCTGTAAAAATGATATTAGTAGCTGTTGTGTTCCCTGTATTCTCTAATAAAACTGTATACGTTAAAAATGAATTTCCGGGTGCAATGTCAGAAAAAAGTCGATCTACACTTTTCGTCGCTCGAATGATTGCTTCGTTAATTTGAACTAAAGTCGGATTACTTGTAGCTGTTTCCGTCACTGGTGGCTGGGTAGGGTCCACAATGATAGAGTATGTTGTGCTAGATTGATTTAACGTTGGATTTATAGCTGGTATTGAACCAACGATCGCTTGAAAACTAATCGTTGTCGTTCCTCCAACTGGAATTGCGTCTAAAGAAATCCCGCTATCTGGTCTAAATCCAAGTTGTGGGATCGTATTAATTTGTACGCTATCAGGAACGAATGAAAGTTCAGGTGGTAATATATCGATAAAAACAGGTGTGTTTGCAGAAGTATTTCCGCTATTAGTAAAAGTTGTTGTATACGTAATTGTATCTCCAACAGCGGCAAATGCACTACTCGCAGTTTTTGTGGCGATAACGGAGGCAGTATTTACTTGTGTAAAAGTTTTGTTGGATTGAACTGTTCGTGAAACAGGCGGTTCATTTATATCAACAATAAAGCTATATTGAAGAGATGATTTGTTCGGAATTGGATTAGGGTTTGGAAGAGTTGTAATATTTACTTGAAAACTAAGTGTAACCGATGCATTTGAATTCAAGTTACCAATAATAATACCGTTTTGTGGATTTGCATTAGGGATTGTTACACCATTTATCTTAAAACTATTTGGGACAAAGGTGGTACCACTTGGAATGGAATCTGTAAAAACAACGTTGTTAGCGGTAGTATTTCCTGTATTTGTAACACCTGAGGTGAATGTAATCGTATCTCCAATTGTAGCGAAAGTTGTACTAGCATTTTTATTTATTACTAAAGTAGCATCAACAATCGGTGTAACTGTTGTATTTGTAACGGTACTACCAACAGCTGGTGTTTCAGTTGGATTCACTGTATATTCGTAGTTTACAAGAGCATTATTCGTTAAATTTCCACTAGGTGGAATAGCGAGGATTTTCACTTGGAATGTAATGAAAGTAGTGCCTCCTGGTGAAATATCGTCTAAATGAATACCTAATGAAGGATCTACTCCAGGTTGGGAAACATTATTTATCGTAACGGAATTTGGGATGAAGGATGCACCTGGTCCAAGTCCATCTGTTAAAACAGTTGCACTAGCAGGGATGTTTCCTGTGTTCGTAACTGCAATCGTGTAAGTAACGATATCTCCAATTGCAGCATTCGGTGTGTTCACTGATTTCGTAGCGATAATCGTAGCGTTGTTAATTTGAGTTGTTATTACGTTACTTAATGCATTGGCGGATGCTGGAGGTAAGTTCGGGTCTACGACATATTGGTACGTTGTGTTACTTTGATTTGGGATTGGATTCGGATTCGGGATGGAATTTACTTGCACTTGGAACGAGATGGTCGTATTTGCATTGGGGTTTATTGGATTAATTGCTATGCCATTAGCTGGATTTGCATTAGAGAGTGTAGTACCATTTACTGTTACACTATTTGGAATAAAAGACGTCCCGCTTGGAATAGCATCTGTAAATACTATATTTGATGCAAGTGTGTTTCCGTTATTCATTAAAGTAGTCGTATACGTAATAATATCATTTACGTTCGCAAACTGTTTATCCGCAGATTTTGTAGCGGTAATAGAGGCGTTATTAATAGTTGTCTGTACAGTGTTAGAGGCCACCATCTGCATGACAGTTGGTTTGGATGGGTCGTACGTGTATTGGAAAGTAGTGCCTGATTGATTTGTAATCGGATTTAAAGCAGGAATAGTTGGTACAAAAACTTGGAATGCAACAGTACGTGATGAATTTGCTCCTATCGTACCAATAAGAATCCCGTTAGCAGGGTTTGCATTGGCCATAGGGACGCCGTTAATCGTTACAGTATTAGGAAGGAAGATGGTACCAGCTGGAATGATATCTGTAAACGTTACATTAGAGGCTGGGATATTGCCGTTATTCGTTAAAATTGTAGCATACGTTATGACATCGCCAACATCAGCGAAATTTGTGCTTGTAATTTTCGTAGCAACAATATTAGCGGTATTAATTTGTGTCGTTACTATATTGCCAGTAGCGTTCCTAACAACAGCAGGTAAATTTGGATCTGCGATAAAGCTATATTGAAGTGCAGCGCTGTTTTGAACTGGATTTGGTGAAGGTAAACTATTTGCACTAATTTGGAAAACAATTGTTGTAATGCCGCCTGCTGGAATCGTACCAATTTGAAGACCGACACTTGGATCCGCACCTAGCTGTAAAGCGCCGCCTATAAAAGTACTATTTGGGACGAGAGTAGTACCAGAAGGCAGTATATCGGTAACGACTACATTATTTGCTGGAGTATTTCCAGGGTTAGCTAAGGCAATTGTATATGTGATTGGTTGCCCAACATCCGCAATAGTTAAATCTACCTGTTTGACAATAACTACATTTGCTAAATTAATTTGTGTACTTACAGTGTTGCTTAAAGACGTTTCTATAGTTGGTGGATCGCCTGGATTTAAAATAAAGCTATACTGTGTACTAGATGAATTTATTGTTGGATTTTGTGTTGGTAAAGAGGTGACAGTTACTTGATAAGAGACTATAAGTGAGCCGTTAGCAGGAATAGAAGGTAACGGAACACCGACATTTGGATCGGCATTATTTTGGAGTACACCATTAATAAGGAAAGTGTTTGGGATAAAGGCAGTACCGTCTGGGTTTGTATCTACGAAAGTAGGACTATCAGCGGAAACACTTCCTGCATTCGCCAAAGTAACGGTATAAGTTAATATATCCCCTACGGTAGCGAACGCTCGATCCACTGCTTTGGTTGAAATGACATTTGCATCGTTTACTTGAGTAAATGAAGTGGTTGAAGTAGTGTTCTTACTTACAGGGGAAGCATTTGGATCCACAATAAAGTTATAGGCAATAGAAGCGCTATTTGAAATAGGGTTTGGATTTGGGATGCTAGTTATTAATACTTGGAATGAAGCTGTAATTGTAGTATTAGCATTGATGCTACCGATGTTGATGCTAGCTGGTGTAACACCCGACTGAGCAACATTGTTAACTATAACACTGTCTGGCACAAAGGCAGTACCATTCGCAATGGAATCGGATAGTACTACATTGTTCGCCGCAACATTTCCATCGTTTGTAAGAGAAAAGGTATAAGTTAATATATCTCCAACTTCCGCAAATGTTTTATCTACAGACTTAGTAGCATGAAGGTTTGCTAGTCTAATTGTTGATGTAACGGAATTAGAATTTGCTGTTTTTGAAGTGGGTGGCAGACTTGGATTTACAGTATAAAGATAAGAAGCGAAAGCATTATTAATGATAGGGTTTTGTGCGGTAATATTGATGACTGTTACTTGGAAAGAAAGAGTAAAAGTAGCTCCGCCAGGAATTGTTCCGATAGGTAAAGCGACGAGAGAATCTACATTTTGTAGAACTCCGTTTAGTGTTACAGTACCAGGAGTCAATATCGTTCCATTTGGAAGTGGATCTGTTAGTTGCACGTTCGTAGCAGCTGTATTTCCACTGTTTGTAATAAGAATTGTATAACTAATTGTTTCGCCAATTGTAGCAAATTGTTTATTTGTTGATTTTGTTAATGTTAAATTCGCATTGTTAATTTGAGTGGAAACGAGATTCGAAGAAATGTTTTTTGTAACGGGTGATTGGCTAGGATTGACGGTATATTGATAAGAAGCGCTTGAACCGTTAGATACGACGTTCGACGCTGGAATTGTATTTACTATTACTTGAAATGAAACATTTTTTATAGTGCCAGTTGGAATAGATCCTATATTCACACCAGTAGCGGGATTTGCTCCAACTTGTGTCGTGCCATCAATTGTTAAACTGTTTAGAACAAAAGTTGTGCCGGTGGGAATGACATCTGTAAAAATAACGTTATTCGCATTCGTATTCCCTGTACTTGTAAAGGAAACAGTGTAGGTTAGTGTATCACCAATATCTGCAAAATTTTTATCTACTGCTTTTGCCATAGTGACAGTAGCATTATTCACTTGAGTAGATACGATATTGGTCGTATCAGTCCCACTTACTGCCGGCTGATTTGGCACAGGAATGTATTGATAAGTTGTTGTGCCACTATTTAATATTGGATTTGTTTGCGGGATAGAAGGAACGAGTACTTGAAATGAAACGGTAGTCGTAGAATTAGCAGCAATAGTTCCGACGGATATACCAGTAGCGGGATTTGCGCCAGCTTGAGTAACACCGTTAACTGTTACACTGCCTGCAATAAAATTAGTCCCGCTTGGAATTGGATCTGTATATATAACGTTCGTTGCGGCGATATTTCCTACATTAGCTAAGGCAATACTGTAAGTTAACGTTTCGCCAATGTCGGTAAAGATTTTGTTAACTGATTTTGTTCCATTAATATCTGCAAGGTTAATTTGCGTTCCTGCAGAGTTGCTTGTTGCAAGACCGTTAAAAGTCGTTCCACCGGCAATTGGTGTATATTGAAATGTAATATTCGCAGTGTTAGAGATAGGGTTTTGGCTTGGGAGAGAAACGACGGTTGCTTGGAAAGTTACTGTACGAGAAGAATTATTACTAATGGTTCCAAGAGATATACCAGCGGCCGGATTTGCATTTGTTTGTGGTACGTTATCTACCGTTACAGTGCCAGGTATAAAGGAGGTACCGTTAGGAAGACTGTCTATAAAAATAACATTATTGGCGGGAAGGAGCCCGGTATTAGGGATAGTAACGGTATAAGTGAGAACATCTCCAATTGTAGCGACACTTTTATTCACATTTTTCGTTGCTTGTATGTTAGGTGAGTTTATATTAATTTGTAACCCAACTGTATTTAACATATATGCATCTCCGTTAGTTGTTAAACGGATTGCGGCGGAGACTTGAGAATTTGTTAAATAAGGAGAAATATCAATAGAAGTAATGTCCCATCCTTGCCTTCCTGCGGAGATATTTGTACTTGTAGAAGCACTTTGATTTCGTGTTCCAAATGTCCCAGTTGTATCTAAATTTCCGGCAGCATTATTCACTTGAGAACCGAAGAAATTATTTACAGCATTATTTGGCCCGGATAATGCATTTAATGAACTGAAATTTGGTCCAAATAATGCTTGATCCCCAGTTAAATCAGCATCCCCTTCAGTAGAACTTATAAATAATCTCCCGCTTACAGGTCCTCCGGCAGGTGTTAAAAACCCTGAGACAGATACATCTGCACTACCAGTTTCTACAGACACACGGTTACCAGCTACGTAAATTGTTAAATTTCTTGCGGGTAAGGAACCGTTTTGATAAGCGACAATGAGCGTCCATCCAGAAGAATTGATAGCTCCGTTAGAAGCATCTAAAGGATCAACAAGTCCAGGGACAGAACCGGTTGTATAAGAGCCAGATCCTCCAGCTTGAACGAGGGATGTTACATCTGCGGAACGCGTATAGAATCCAAATGTGACAGATCCAGAAACGAATGTTTGATTAGAAGCTGTAACGGTTGAAGGGGTAATTGAGTATGTTGACACAGGTGTTATAAAAGAAACAGGGTTTCCTAATACACTCGTAATATTTTGATCACGAGATAAGTAGTTTCCACCCCAAACAAGTTCTGCGTAAAGAATAGTACTACCAGCAGGGATATTTAAAATAGCGGTAGAACTATTTTGTGTATAGTTTAATGTTGTACCAGCAGGAAAAGTAGGTACTTGTAAAGCGGTATTCGTAGTTGCGAATGCACCAATTGCCCCGATTGTACCAGCACGGTTTTGATTACTAATTTTACTTAAGCCTAAAGTATTACCTGTAATAGCGAGTGCGCCGTTAGTGGTGGTAGAAAATCGATTCGTAATGGGCATGTTGTCACCTCATTTACAATATAGTCTTGGTCAAAATAGGATATGTGTGTGACAAATAAAGTGAAACATGTACAAGTTGATTTGATAATAATGATTTAAATGTCTAGATAAGGGGATGGAGTATTATTGAATTAGAAATGAGGATAGAACGTCTTAGGAAAGAAAAAATAGAGGACATTGTAGCGTTATCTTCTTATATTGGTTGGGATTATAACAGAGAAGAAGTTGAAACGATTTTTAACTTAGGCATTGTATATGGCGTATGGAATGAGAGAAAAAAACTTATTGCAAGCGCTGCAATTATATTATACGGAGAGGCGATAGCGTCAATAGGAATGGTCATTGTACATCCAGATTATAAGGGGAGAGGGATTGGAAAGGCGATAACGAATGCATTAAGAGCGTATCGGCTCAAACTCCCCTTATGCTTATTGCTACGGACGCGGGAAAGCCTTTATATGAAAAATTAGGATTTAGAGCAGTAAGCTATGTTTCTAAATACATATGTAACTCGTACAATGGGAATGATTATTGTGTAGGAAATGAAGATTATATGATGAAGTATGAAGAGTGTGATTTAGAAGAAATAATAAAATTAGATGAAAATGCGTTTGGAACAAATAGAAAAGCATTTTTAACGAAAAGAATGATACAAAGTGAACAGTGCATCGTTGTAAAGGACAACAAACAAAATGTATTAGGTTACGGTTTAAGTATACAAACATCAGAAAATAAAATAATAGGACCAGTCGTTGCGAAAAATGATGCGATGGCAATGAGGATTGTACATGATTTAGCAAGAGAGCATCATGGTAAATTAAGAATTGATGTACCAGAAGGAAAGAAAGGTTTCATGAAAGAATTAGAAATTACTGGTTTTCAAAAGGTTAATACACCACCAATTATGATGAAAAATAGCGATGAATTATTAAAAAGGAGTAATGATCTGTATAGTATTGCAGCACAAATTTTTGGATAAAAAAGAATCCTTTTAAATGAAGGATTCTTTTTTATAGCCAACTTAATCGCGATATTGATCATGAATAGGTTGAAAAAGGTCTTCCTCGACATCTCTAACCATTGAAAAATGATCAACGTTATAATGTCCATGTAGAGTTTTATTATGATGACCAATAATTTGCTCTGCAGATAATACGTTAGAATCAGTTGTGGAATGACCGTTTTTAATTAATGTAACATCAAATCCTTGTACAGTAGCTGTTCTAACTGCGGTGTCGATGCAATGTTCTGTTTTACATCCACCGATAACGATATGATTAATTTTTTCTTCTTTTAAAAGTTCAAGTAGAGAAGTTCCATAGAATGAGTTTGTTGCTGCTTTATTAATAAGGATTGCAGACTGAGGTACGTTAATTTTATTATGTACTTCAAATCCTTCTCCGCTGCCAGAAGCAACATCGATATCTCTTACGAAAACAATAAGGGCATTTGAATCTATCGCTTTCTGTACGGCTGTATTTAGTGTAGATAATAACTCTTTTTTACGAAAAACTTCTTTTTCTTGTTCATTCCCATCCATTAATTCTTGCTGCGCATCGATAATTAATAGTGCTTGTTTCATCGTGTCTCCCCTTTAATATGAAATAAGTTCCCCTATACATATTCATTCATATTGCAAGGAAATCCTCTATTGTCTATGCAGTAGACGATAGATTTACAAAGTTGTCAAAGAAATTTCATTCTCATAGCGTGTAAAAACATGTATGATAGGAGATGGAGAATTTTTGAGTAGGTGGGAATAACATGCAGACAGTAGAAGATTATCTTTCATTCTTACATACGAAAGGATTTAAATTATCAGAGGAAGCACAAGGATTTATTATGTTCGGACAAGGATATACTGGTGCATCTGATGGAATTGTGAACGCAGCAATAGAAGCGACAATTAAACATCAATTACAGTTTGATGGGAGTTATTTTGTTGCGTTATTAGAACGATTGAAAGAAGAAGAAATTACAGATAAAAAAAGCGCTAAGGCTTTTATGCGGAAGTTACAAGCGTAACTTCATGCAGCCTGCGCTTCTTTTTTTGTTTTGGAAGGTAATTCAACAAAAACCATGCCTAGGAAAATACATAGGCATCCGATAATAGCAGAAACAGAAAGTTGTTCGTTTGCAACGAGAACGCCTGTTAAGGCAGCAAAAACGGGCTCCATTGCGAAAATGATTGCTACTCTCGTTGGAGACGTATGTTTTTGTGCTGATGTTTGAATGAAAAAAGCAATGGATGTCGCGAATAGGGAAGTTAAAAATAGAGCAAATAAAAAGGAAGAATTCGTCCATAGTGCTATTGAAAATAATTTTTCCCAATCTTCAAACAAAAAGGCGCAAATAGAAGAAAACATGCCGACAGCTAATACTTGCGACGTGCTTAATAATAAAGGTGATATTTTCTTAGAGAAGAAGCCGTTAACGAGAATATGGGCAGCGAAAGCGACTGCACAACCGAGAATGAGTATATCTCCAATGTTTAATTGAAAAGAATCACCAGCTGTTAATAAGTATAAACCAGCTGTTGCTACAGCAATACCAAGTACGATAAAAATGGTAGCTTTTTGTTTTAAAAAGATAAAAGACAAAATGGGTACCATAACGATACTAAGCCCTGTTAAGAAACCTGCTTTTGAAGATGTTGTATAAAGTAAGCCGAATGTTTGTAATACATAGCCAACACATAAAAAGAATCCAACGATTAATCCAGCGAGGCTACTCTGTTTTATTTCTTGTTTTGAAGTTTTTTTTGCGAAAATCATTTGAACGAATAATAAAATAATTCCAGCGAATAAAAAGCGAATACCATTAAAGGTAAATGGACCAACGAAAGACATAGCATTTTGAACGACAACAAATGTAGCTCCCCAAATAAAAGAGACAAATAATAAAGCAAGAGGAGCAATCCAATCTTTTTTCACACCCATACCCCCATTAATTTTGTAAGATAGCTTTTCTAGCTAATTCATCAGCTACTTTATTTTGACTACTTGGAATCCACTTAATAAAAAAGAAATCGAAACTTTTTATGTACTGTAATGCTTCCTCTAATAGTGGTGCAAACATTTTGTTTTTTGCGTATTCTTTTTCGACAGCTCGCTCGACAAGTTGCGAATCTGTACGAAAAGAGACAATGTTATAATTATGCTCCGTGCAATATTTTAATGCAGCAAGTAAAGCGTGGTATTCTGCTTCATGATTGGACATTGTCCCAAGGGGCAATGATAATTGTACAGCTGGTTGCACCCCTTTAATAAATACGCCTGCACCAGAAGGACCAGGATTTCCTTTTGATGCACCATCAATATATACTTCAATCAAAATGAGAAACCTCCAAATGATAAGATGATCCCCTACTTATATGTTTCCTTTTAAGTAGGGGATAGAGTAACTTAGCCGATTGTAATACTATAACGACATGTAAATGTTTCATTCGCTTGTAAAGATTGAATTCCTTTTTTTTCCTTGAAATCTTTTGCTGGATTTACTTCATCAGCAATCCCGTACCAAGGTTCAATACATAAGAAAGGTGCGTTTTCCCCTGGTGTCCATACGCCGACAAATGGGAACCCGTCAAATTCTACTTTTACAAATTTATTATGTTTATGAGAACGAATAGAGATTTCATCCGTATTCATATTTTCAAAAATAAGTGCATCATTTTTGAATAAATCGTATGTAAGTGGTAATTCATTCGTATTTTCAGCGATTAATTGCTTTTTGCTTGAAAGGTAAGGTCCTTCTAATACGCTTGTTTCTAAGCGTTCAGAACCATTAAATGATAAATGATAATCTGTAAATGATTCGCCCTCTAATAAGGGGAAGTTGAACCCAGGATGTGCTCCGATTGAGAAGAACATCTCTTTTGAAGCAGGGTTATTTACTTCATATGTTACATGGACGATTTGTCCGTCTAGCTCATAAGAAACGAGTAATTCAAATTCGTATGGGTATTTTTTTAATGTTTCTTCATTACTAGTAACAATATAAGTGATGTTCGTTTCACTTTGTTCTTTCACAGAGAATGTAAGATCACGAGCAAAGCCGTGTTGTGTTAAAGAATATGGTTTACCATCTACGTAGTATGTATTATCTACTAATCGGCCGACAATTGGGAATAAAATTGGTGCGCGGCGCCCCCAATAAGTAGAATCGCCTTGCCATAAATATTCAGTGTTATCTTCTTTTAAGCGAACGCTTTGTAATTCTGCACCTTTGTCAGAAATGGAAACGATCACTTTTTCATTTTGAATTGTTGCTGTCATGAAGTGAAACCTCCTAAAACTTTCATATGTTTTATTATACGTTGTCTAAAAGAAAAAAGGTAGTTAATGATAGGAATCTATTGACGAAAGAGTGTGTATTGCGTAGAATATAATCTTGTTGCTTAAAAAACGAATAACGTGGTTCGAAACCATCCCACGTAAAAAAACTAAGGAGATTTTGTCATGAATATTAGAACATTAGTCGGTAATGGTATTTTAGCGGCATTATATATTGCTGTTTCTATGCTTATTCAGCCATTTGGCTTTACGAATGTACAGTTTCGTATTTCAGAGATGTTTAATCATCTTGTTGTATTTAATAAGAAAGCAATTTACGGAATTGTATTAGGTGTATTTTTAACAAATCTCTTTTTCTCACCAATGATCGCTTACGATTTAGTATTTGGAGTAGGGCAATCTATTCTTGCATTAGTTGCAACGATTATTTCTATGCGATTTATTAAAGGTGTTTGGGCTCGTATGATTTTTAATACAGTTATTTTTACAATTACAATGTTTATGATTGCAATTGAACTTCATCTTGCATTGGGTTTACCATTTATGTTGTCTTGGTTAACATGTGCAGTCGGTGAATTTGTTGTCATGGCGATCGGTATGCCTGTCATGTACTGGATTAATAAACGAGTACAATTTGAAAGATTTATGCAATAGATGAAAGAGCTATTCCTAAAGGGATAGCTCTTTTTGTATGTAATCACATTGAATATAATGCTGTGACTCTTGATACAATATAATAAAATAAAGTGAGGCTTTCATTAGCTGGCTACATATAAGAAGTCTTATATAAGGGGAATCTAGTATGAAATATAAAATTCATTGGTTGTATAAAACAAAGCGAGGTTTGCAGACGGAATTAACGACAGATTATATGAACATAGAAGATGTACTACAATTTGCAGATGATTTCGAGAAAACAGGAAGAGTGAAAGAACTATCATTTTATGATGAAATGGATGCAGAATGGTCATTAAAGGAAATGAAAAAGCTGAGTAAACAAGTGGAGGAAGAGCCCCAAGAAATACTCGTTTATTTTGATGGCGGTTATGATGTACAGACGAAAGAAGCTGGAGTAGGTATATGTGTATACTATAAAAAAGGAAATACAAAATACCGAATTCGCCGTAATGCATATATAGAAGGTATATATGATAATAATGAAGCGGAATATGCATCATTACTATATGGTATGAATATACTCGAGGAATTCGGAATTAAGTATGAAGCAGTTACACTTCGCGGCGATTCTCAAGTTGTACTGCAGCAATTGGCTGGAGAATGGCCTTGTTATGATGAGCATTTAAATCATTACTTAGATCAAATTGAACAAAAAGCGAAGCAAATGAAGTTAAAACTTGTATGTGAACCGATATCTAGAAAACAAAATAAAGAAGCGCATCAATTAGCTACGCAAGCATTAGAAGGAACCGTCATTGACAGTCATAAAGAAATAACCGAATAGAGAGGTGCAAAGGTGGATAAAAAGCAACTCATTACAGAGGTAAATGACTTATTAGAAACGTATTGTGAAGGGTGTTTCTTGCGAGAACATAATCGAAAGACAAATAGTAAGTATTACGCTCATTCCTTTTGTATCAGGCAATGTACAGTTGGAGAAACATTGAAAAAGTATGGAGAACAGTTGTCATGAAAAAACATCCAGAGAAAGTTCTCTGGATGTTTTTTAGTGTCTAGCTTCGTTTAGTTGATGCTCGCATTTGCTTAATTTTTTTTCTTCATTCATTAAAAATGGCTCATCTAAATCTGTTGCCACAGATTTCATAATCTCAAGCTGAGAGCGAGCGGCTTCTACAGCAGTAGTAGCATGCTCTAATGTATCTGGATCCATTGAAATTGTCGCTGATCCTACCATTTTTTGTGCTGTTTCTACACGGAATTTTACTTCTTCAAAATCATTTACTTCTGATCCCATTATTACTTCCTCCTTTGTATATTGCGCATTTCACATAGTTTTTGCTCTGTAAAACGGAAATATACAAAGGAATAACAAAGGAGGTTACCAAGTAAGGTAACCTCCTGTTATATGTTGGATTAAAGTTTTACTACGTTAGCAGCTTGAGGTCCGCGGTTTCCTTCAGTAATATCGAAAGATACTTCTTGACCTTCTTCTAAAGCTTTGTAGCCGTCACCTTGAATAGCAGAGAAATGTACGAATACATCGTCAGCGCCTTCCATTTCGATAAATCCAAAACCTTTTTCGTTGTTAAACCATTTTACTTTTCCTTGCATGTTACAATTCCTCCTAAAAACATTTGCTTTTTTCATTTAGTGAAATTCATTTGAAAGATAATATAAACTAAAAATGCTATAATCTTGAATATTCTGCTAAATGATTAATTTAAATATACACGAATTGGTAGAAATTAGTCAAGTAAGCGATTTTATTTTTTTGTATTTTTAAATAATTTTCCAGCCGAATTTTTAAATAGGTATAGGACAGGCCGAGTATGTAATATTCTTAATTGAATGCTATACATAATGAGGTGAAAGAATGAATGAGTCTTATTTATTAGATAATGAAGGAATGAGAACGAGAACGGACATACCAAATTGGGTTACAAAAGAATTTCAAAATTTTTCGAGTGTCGTGCTAGAACCAACTTTCCCGTGTTATTTCGGCTTAACAGCTTTAAAAAAGAATGAACTTCGTTATTCATTTCTTTCTCATAATAATTGGAGTCATTTGCCACATACAATGTTATCTTTTTTAGAGTTAATGAAAGAGCGCCCAATTGTAAGAAGAGGATTCTTTCTTTTTGTGGAACCGGAATGTGAGGAACAATCACTAGAATATTATCGTGAGTACTTTTGGAAAGTACTACAATATTTACATGAAAACGATGATCAAATATGGCCGAAGCAAATTCCTGAAGACCCAGACCATTACTTATGGGAATTTTCATTTGGTGGGGAACCGATATTCGCATTTGGAAATGCACCAGCTTATAAACAACGAAAAACGAGACATTTAGGAAATTCTCTCGTTATTGGGTTTCAACCACGCACTATCTTTGATGGATTAGAAGGAGATCGTCCTAAAGGGGCATATTCAAGACAAACGGTCCGGGAGCGAGTTGAAAAGTGGGATCAGTTGCCGAAGCATCCTAATATTAGTCATTATGGTGATCCAGATCATCGGGAATGGAAACAATATTTCATTGGAGACGATGTAGAGCCGATAAAAGGAAAATGTCCTTTTCTTCATAAGTTAGAAAAGTAAGAGCCATCAACCGGATGGCTCTTTTGCATATTTTGGATAAAAAAGGGTATTTTAGTAGTGAATATTTTGATGAAAGCTAGTCTATTTTTAATTATTACATCATTACTTAATAGTAAAGGAAGTAGAAAGGATAGAGCGATGTTTGGAGCGATTATACAACAAATTGTATTAGGTATTTCGTTAGCTGCGCCGGTAGGTCCGATTAATATTGAAATGTTAAAACGAGGAATTGAACGAGGTTTTTGGCATGCGTGGGTTGTTGGAATTGGTGGAATGACTGCAGATATTTTGTTTATGCTTCTCATTTATTTCGGTTTATCTTCTGTGTTTATGTATACATATGTACAAGCTTTTATGTATTGCACAGGGTTTTTCTTATTATTTTATTTAGGATTTCAAAGTGTAAAACAAGGAATTTCCCACACGAATATGGAATATAAAAAGGAAGAGGTAGGTGGCCTTAAACAATCGTTTATGGCAGGTTTTTTAATTGCGATATCCAATCCATTAAATCTTGTTTTTTGGTTTGGTATATACGGAAGTACACTTAGCTCATTGCTTACGAAAGTAACGAAACAAGAAGCCTTTTTGTACAGTCTTTGTATTATCGTTGGCATTATTTTGTGGAATTTAAATATCGCTTTTTCTGTCCATTTTGGCAGAACTTTATTAAAGCAAAAAGCACTTGGCTATATAACAGCCGGAGCAGGTATTATTTTAGTAGGATATTCTATCCATTTTGCATACAAAGCTTTACAGTTGTTCACATAAGATTGAAGGGGAGATTTTTATGTATCGAACCACTATTGACGGAAAAGAAATTATTATTACGTTAGCACCAAAAATCCGAAAAGAAATTACTGATAGGAATCCACTATATGAAGCGGTATTTCATAATGCAGCAAGATTACTACAAACAAAGCAACCGACGTTTGCGGTAAATCATGAAATATTTGGGCTCATTATTGGAGAGGTTCAAAGAGGAGAAGTAACAGTGTTTGCGGTGGAACATATTATTCCAAAGCAAAATATATTTGGATCGAACAATTTTTTCTCGACAATAGAGCAGCAGGCAAATTTGTAAAGTGAATAGAATAAAATAAAAAATAAAAGAAATAGTCGTAACGATATGTTGCGGCTGTTTTTTTGGAAAAGGGGGAAGGAAGATGAAGAGAGTGGGGAAAGAGTTCTTTTTACAACATGATATCGTTATTATGTATAGTATTTTATTTATTTTCATCATTATTTTAAAAATGCAATTTTTCACATGGATCGGTGTGTTGGCGTGTTTGTTTGGAATTGTTTTTTATACGCTTAACGAATATATGACACATCGGTTTTTATTTCACTTAAAACCGCCTAAAAACGTATTTTTATTAAAAATGTTAAGAAGATTACATTATGATCATCACGTGTATCCAGATGATTTAAAACTTTTATTTTTGCCAGTATGGTTTAGCATACCTAGCTTTACTATATATTTACTTATATCATACGCTATAGCAAAAAGTGTTACTATTACACTTTCATTTGGAATCGGAATGATTATTATGCTTCTCGTTTATGAATGGAAACATTATATTGCACATAAGCCAATTCGTCCCGTCACTAAGTTTGGAAGATGGCTCAAAAAACAGCACATATTACACCATTATAAAAATGAAAAGTTTTGGTTTGGTGTTTCAAATCCAGTATTCGATTTCATATTTGGAACGCTTAAAGATGGAAAAGACGTTGAATTAAGCGAAACAGCTCGTAATTTAGAAAAAGAGAAAAAGACAAAAGTAGTGCGATAAGCACTACTTTTTTTATCCGGATATTTGCAGGGCGACAAAACTCCCGCCTAACTTCCTGTAGAAGTTTGACTGGTATGAGATTGAAGTACGTGAATTTTATGTTGAAAAAGTATATTAAAAACTTAGGGGAAAATGCCGAAAAATGTCTATCGAAAAATCTTTGCAGGAATGTATGGATTGTCTAAAATGGAAATAAGTTTCTGAATATTTATAAAATTTAGTCTTTGGGTATACAAGGGGGAATTGTATTTCTAGTAAGAGAGGGGATTAGAGAATGAAACGAGATGATACGTCAGCACGTAAGTTACAAAATGAGGTCAATTATACAGAGGTTGTTCAGTCAGAAGAATTTCAATTGCTATTAAATACGAAAAAGAAGTTTATCATTCCGATGAGTATTTTCTTTTTAAGCTTTTTTATTGCACTACCTATTTTAACATCGTATTCAAAGGTGCTCAATACACCAGCATTTGGGGATGTTACGTGGGCATGGGTGTTTGCATTTGCACAATTTATCATGACTTGGTCATTATGTATGATTTATAGCAAAAAAGCAGAATCCTTTGATAAAATCTCACAAAACATTCTGCAAGATATGCAAAAAGGGAGGGGCTGACTTTGAATGTAACCGCATTTGCACTATTTTTAATCATCGTTCTTGGTACATTAGTCATAACTTATTTTGCATCGAAAAAAACGAAAAATGCGAGTGAGTTTTATACAGCGGGAGGAGGATTAACTGGTTGGCAAAATGGTCTGGCTATTGCAGGAGATTATATGTCTGCTGCGTCTTTTCTTGGTATAGCCGGAGCGATCGCGTTAACTGGTTTTGATGGGTTCTTTTATAGTATTGGTTTCTTAGTTGCTTACTTAGTTGTATTATATTTAGTTGCAGAGCCACTTCGAAATTTAGGGAAGTACACGTTAGCAGATATGATTGCGGCGCGTTTTGATGCGAAAAAAGTTCGCGGCGTTGCAGCGCTTAATACGATGACGATTTCAATTTTTTATATGATTGCACAATTAGTTGGGGCTGGTGCACTTATTAAATTATTATTAGGGATCGAATATACGACATCCGTTTTAATCGTTGGTACATTAATGACAGTGTACGTTATATTTGGCGGAATGACTGCGACGAGCTGGGTACAAATTGTTAAGGCTGTATTACTTATGGCTGGTACATTTATTATTTCTGTTATCGTTTTCTCAAAATTTAATTTTAGTGTGACTGAAATGTTCGCTCAAATGAAAACAGCTACACCATTAAAAGATTCATTTTTAAACCCAGGAGTAAAGTATAAAGATGGTCTTGATACACTTTCTTTAAATTTAGGACTAGTCCTTGGTACTGCTGGATTACCACATATTCTTGTTCGCTTTTTTACAGTACGTGATGCAAAAACAGCACGTCAATCTGTTGTATACGCTACATGGTTAATTGGCGCATTTTATATTATGACAATTTTCTTAGGATTTGGGGCAGCGGCATTTGTAGGGAATGAGGCGATTATTAAAGCGAATCCTGCTGGTAATATGGCAGCACCTTTATTAGCGAAAGCGTTAGGTGGAGATTTCTTATTTGCTTTCGTATCAGCTATTGCCTTTGCAACGATCTTGGCTGTAGTGGCGGGACTTGTATTAACAGCCGCATCAGCATTTGCACATGATTTTTATAATGAAATCATTCGCAAAGGGAAATCAACGGAAAAAGAGCAAGTGTCAATGGCTCGCTATGCGTCTATTGGAGTAGCGGTATTATCCATTATACTAGCGTTATTTGCTCAAACATTGAATGTAGCATTTTTAGTTTCATTAGCATTTGCAGTTGCAGCGAGTGCAAATCTACCAGTTATATTATTCACAATATATTGGAAGCGTTTCAATACAACAGGTGCTATCTCTGGTATGATTGTTGGTCTTGTATCAGCAATTGTTCTCGTAGCGTTAAGTCCAAATGTTTGGAACCCTGTAGCTGGAAAAGCTATATTTGTTGGGGAAGCGATTTTCCCATATACGACACCTGGAATTATTTCAATTCCGCTTGGATTCCTTGCTGCATATTTAGGAACCGTGTTATCTAGTAAGAAAGAAGATGCAGCGAAATTTGATGAGATTCTTGTGAAATCTAATACTGGTCATGGTATTAGTGATGCATCTTCCCATTAAAAAGAGAAGGGCTTTTCGATATATAAGAAAAGCTCTTTTTTTCTTGTAAATATTACTGTAGTGTAAGTAGGATTTTGTCTTAATTTTGTGGAATGAAAATAAGTAGGGAGAAAATTAAATCATCATGGCACCAGCGCAGCTTTTGTGAAAAATAAGTTGTTATGGAAGGTGGAAGAAATGATGAAAACGAAACAGACTGATGAATTATTAGCAAAAGATGAGCAATATGTTTGGCACGGAATGCGTCCCTTTAGTCCAAATAGTACAATGGTAGGGGCAAAAGCAGAAGGGTGCTGGGTTGAAGATATACAAGGAAAACGATATTTAGATGGTATGAGCGGTCTTTGGTGTGTGAATAGTGGATATGGAAGAAAAGAGCTTGCAGAGGCGGCTTATAAGCAATTACAAACATTATCATACTTTCCGATGTCACAATCGCATGAACCGGCTATAAAGCTTGCTGAAAAATTAAATGAGTGGCTTGGAGGAGAGTATGTTATTTTCTTCTCTAATAGTGGTTCGGAAGCGAACGAAACAGCTTTTAAAATAGCAAGGCAATACTATGCGCAAAAAGGTGAACCGCATCGTTATAAATTTATGTCACGTTACCGCGGGTATCATGGAAATACAATGGCTACGATGGCAGCGACGGGACAAGCGCAGCGTAGATATCAATATGAGCCATTTGCTTCAGGATTTTTACATGTAACGCCGCCAGATTGTTATCGTATGCCTGGAATAGAAGCAGAGAACATTTATGATGTAGAATGTGTAAAAGAAGTAGATCGTGTTATGACATGGGAATTAAGTGAAACGATTGCAGCTTTTATTATGGAACCAATTATTACGGGCGGAGGCATATTAATGCCGCCACAAGACTATATGAAAGCTATTCATGAAACGTGTCAAAAACACGGTGCATTGCTCATTAGCGATGAAGTAATTTGCGGTTTCGGACGTACAGGAAAAGCATTTGGATTTATGAATTATGATGTAAAGCCTGATATTATTACGATGGCAAAAGGGATTACGAGTGCATATTTACCGTTATCAGCGACAGCTGTGAAAAAAGAAATATATGAAGCATTTAAAGGGAAGGGAGAATATGAATTCTTCCGTCATATTAATACATTTGGTGGAAATCCTGCAGCTTGTGCATTAGCACTTAAAAACTTAGAGATTATGGAAAATGAAAATTTAATTGAGCGATCTGCACAAATGGGTTCGCTTTTATTAGAGCAATTAAAAGAAGAAATTGGAGAACATCCACTTGTTGGGAATATTAGAGGAAAAGGTCTACTAGTTGGAATTGAACTAGTAAATGATAAAGAGATGAAAGAGCCAATTGATAACGACAAAATTGCAAGTGTTGTAAATGCTTGTAAAGAAAAAGGCTTAATTATAGGACGAAACGGTATGACAACAGCAGGATATAATAACGTCATAACATTAGCGCCACCACTTGTTATTTCAAGTGAAGAAATTGCCTTTGTTGTTGGGACGTTGAAGACAGCAATGGAACGTATTTAATGAATCGAGCGAGCTGTAATATACAGCTCGCTTTTGTTTATTATGTGAAATATGATAAATTTTCAAAGGGAGGGGAATTTATTATGAAGAAATATGATCCTAGTCAACATTATCACATCGGATATTATGAAGATGGATATGATTTAGAAGTGACGGCGTACAAAAGAACAAATGAACCAGTTTGGGATGCTTATATTCCGCACTATGAAGCAGGCGATTTTTATAAGAAAGTGGAGAAAATGAAGCTAGGTGAATATGTAGATGATTACGGCATTATGGTGTATTCATTTAGTAATGATATGGATGATGAAGAAGCACGAATTATGTTTGAAAATTGGTTAAAAACGAACGGAATTGTGTAAAGATAAAATGAAAAAAGAGCTTACTATCTTATAAGATAGTAAGCTCTTTTTATTGTAGAAAGCTTATTTACTTGCTTTCATTGCTTTATCTTTTGCACCAAAAGTGTATTTTAACATTGGTGGTGTAATCATTGTAGTTAAAATAACGACAATAACGATAGCTGTAAAGTAATCTTGTGCTAGTAGACCTGAAGAAAGTCCTGTTCCTGCGATGATAAGTGCAACTTCACCACGAGAAACCATTCCAGAACCGATAATTGCAGAAGACTTAGCGTCAAATCCAGTCATTCGTGCACCTAAGCCACAACCAATTAGTTTCGTTAATACAGCGATTACTGTTAATGCTAAGATGAACCAAATTTGATTACCAATACCGTCAAATGTAATATTCATACCGATACTTACGAAGAATACTGGAACGAACATAGCGTAAGCGATTGGTTCTACTTTCTTTTCTACTTCATGTTTGTAGTTCGTTTGAGAAATAGCGATACCAGCTGCGAAAGCACCGATAATACCCGCAATTCCTAATAATTCACCGAAATATGCGAATGAGAAACAGATGATAAGAGCCGCGCTCACGATAGACTCAGATACGCGCAGTGGTGATAACCAGCGCATGATTGCAGGTACACCTTTCCATCCGATTAAAATAATAGAAGCGAAGAATACAACTTTCTTCAAGATAACCATTGTTAAGTTAACATCGTCTGTACCTAAGAAGCTCATTGCAAATGCTAATAAAATAACAACAAGAATGTCATCAAATACAGCCGCGCCCAGCATAGTTGTACTTTCACGTGTTTTCATCTTTCCTAAATCACGAAGTGTTTGTACGGAAATACTAACACTTGTCGCACATAGAAGTAATCCTAAAAATACAGCATTTCCTTGTTCCATCCCCATAACAAGACCAGAAACGTAACCACCTACGAATGGTAGAACGATACCTCCCAGTGCAACTGCTAAAGAAGAATTACGATTTGCGTTTAATTCCTCTAAGTCTGTTTCAAGACCAGCCATAAACATTAAAAGAATAACACCGACATTACTTAATTGTGTTAGAAGCTCTGAATTTTCAATCCAACCTAATATAGCTGGACCGATAACGATACCGACAATTAATTTACCTAGTACAGAAGGTTGACCTAGTCTAACACTAAGATCACCAGCAAGCTTTGTACTTAATAAAATAAGTGCAATTTGAAAGAAAAATTCGAAATCCATCGGATCCTCTCCTCATCATTTTTATTTTTATCTTACGATTTCTCGGAATTTGCCTAATGAAAATATGTAAAACCCATTAAACAAAGGGTCTGATTACAAGTTCTTTTGAACTCGTAATTTGAACCTGTAATTAATATATAATAGATTTTATAAAAAATCAATGGAAAAATGGGAGCTTTTTTAGAGAGAGACTGTGTTATTGGGGATATACATATAAGAGTAGTGTGTGAATTTTTATATGTATGAAATAGTATGAAGTCCTGTTTCATTACAAATAATAAAGCCTAAATGCTATTTCACGAATTATAAATGTGAAAGGGAGGGCCTATCCTTTGAATTCATTAAAGAAAAACTTGTCTATTGTTGCTTTAGGTGGAGTAAATGAAATAGGGAAAAATATGTATGCTATTCAATATGAAAATGATATTGTCGTTATTGATTGTGGATCTAAATTTCCAGATGAAAGTTTATTAGGAATTGATTTAATAATTCCAGACATCACATACTTACAAGAAAATAAAGAAAAAATTCGCGGGTTAGTCGTGACACATGGACATGAGGACCATATTGGTGGAATACCATATTTTTTAAAACAACTAAACGTACCAATCTACGCGACGAAGTTAACGTTAGGTTTAATTGAAATTAAATTAAAAGAGCATAATCTTCAAAATGATACAGAATTAATTGTTATTCACGCTGAATCAGAAATCGATCTCGGTTCTATTAAGACGACATTTTTTAAAACGAATCATAGTATTCCAGATTGTCTCGGTATTGTGTTTCATACACGAGAAGGTACTGTAGTGCATACCGGGGATTTTAAATTTGATTTAACACCAGTAAATAACCAACATCCTGATATTCATAAAATGGCTAAAATAGGTAGTGAGGGTGTACTAGCTTTACTATCTGAAAGTACAAATGCAGAACGACCAGGTTTTACTCCATCAGAAAGATCAGTAGGAGAACGAATAGAAGAAATATTTATGAAAGCAAATAGAAAAGTAATTATTTCTACATTTGCTTCTAATGTGAATCGTGTTCAGCAAATAGTTGAAGCTTGCATAAAAACAAATCGAAAATTGGCTTTGCTCGGGAGAAGTATGGTAAATGTAGTAGAAGTTGCTCTAGAGAAAGGGTATTTGCATATTCCAGACGGCATGTTAATTGAAGCGAGTGAAGTAAATCGTTTAGATCCAAAGCAGGTAGCGATACTTTGTACAGGAAGTCAAGGAGAACCGATGGCAGCTTTAGCGCGTTTAGCCAGTGGAAACTATAGACAAGTTGATGTTTTGCCAGAAGACACGGTTATTATAGCCGCGACTCCGATTCCAGGAAATGAACGTAACGTTTCAAGAATTATAGATAATTTATTTGCTTTAGGAGCAAAAGTAATTTATGGATCAGGTAGTTCTACTGGAGTTCATGTATCTGGTCATGCGTATCAAGAAGAATTGAAATTAATGCTCACTTTAATGAAACCTAAATATTTTATTCCAATTCATGGAGAGTTTAGAATGCTACATCACCATAGTTTGTTAGCAGAATCAATTGGTGTTGAAAAAGAAAATATCTTTATCGTTCGTAATGGAGGTGTTGTAGATATAAGTAATGAAGTGGCCATTCAATCTAGAAAAATACAGGCAGGAAATATATATGTAGATGGATTAGGAATAGGTGATGTTGGAAATGCCTTATTACGTGATCGAAAACAACTTTCAGAAGATGGAATGCTCGTAATAGTTATTACCTTTAATAAAGTGGACGGAGAAATTATTTCCGGTCCTGATATGATATCTCGTGGATTTGTCTATGTTCGTGATTCAGAAGAATTTTTGAAGGAATTAAATAAATTAGCTGTTATTACGATTAATAATTTAAAGAAAGAAAATGTGAATAGCTGGGGTATTTTGAAAAGAGAAGTAAGAGAAGCTTTAGGGAAGTTTATATATACTAACACGAAAAGAAAACCGATGATTCTTCCTATAATAATAGAGGTTTAAGATTTAATAAAAAGAATTCTCGTAGGGGAATTCTTTTTTGTTTTGAAGACAGAATGAACATATAATGAAATAAATAGAAATGGAAGGAAATAAGAGATGTTATTAAATAAACGTTTTACAATTGGAGAAATGGCAAAAATGCATAATATAGCAGAATCTACATTACGTTATTATGATGAAAAAGGTATCTTTCATCCGTCTACTGTAGATCCGCAAACGAATTATCGTTATTACACAATCGATCAATTTTCACTATTAGATACGATTAAATTTTTACGCCAATTAAATATTCCATTAAAGGAAATTAAGAAATATATTGATGAAAGAAATCCAGCATATGCACTCAATTTATTGGAAAAACAACAAGAAATGATGTTGAAAAAACAAAGAGAAATTGAGTATGCTTTGGCGAAAATGGAGCATAAAATTCATTTAATTAAGGAAGCAACAAAAGCAAAAGCTGAACAAATGGTAATTAAAGAAATCCCGCAGAGGAAAATTACAGCCATTGCTGTTGCCCCAAATACGACAGATGATATGTTTGAGTACTATATTCATTCGCTGCAAAAAAATATGAGACAAATGGATGATAGCTTATTTTCTGGAGATATCGGTGTAACAGTTGCGAAAAAAGGATTAATGCAAAATGAGTTTCAAGCATATAGTAGTGTTTTCATTCTTTTAGATTACATGCCTTTTCAAGTACATAGCTCAGATGAAATTAAAGAAGGTATGTTTGCCTGTGTATATCATCACGGCCCATATGAAGAAACGGATGAAACATATAAGAAATTAATGAAATATATTGATCAAGAAGGATACGAAGTAAGTGGAGATGCAATTGAGATTGCATTGATTGATTGGTCTGTAACAGAAAATCCAGAGGAGCAAGTAACTGAAATTCAAATTCCTATCATGAAAAAACAAAGCAATAAGATGTAGAACTCGTATCATTACAAATTGACATCAAACAGAATAATTAAGTTACCTATTTTTCAAATTCTCTATTGACCTTCAAGTAACTTTAAGGTTTAAACTGTGAACAGAGCATTGAAAAAAGGAGCATTTATATGATGGAAGCAACAGAAAAATTAAGAGAAAAACCGATAAAAAGTTTATTTATTTCTTATTTAATACCAGCCATTCTAGGAATGGTATTAATGTCAGTTAATATCGTGATTGATGCGGTTATGATTAGTAGGGGAGTTGGAGCAAACGGTTTAGCTGGAGTAAACGTGGCTATTCCAGCCTTTTCAATTTTCTTTTCTATTTCATTATGGATTGGAATGGGCGGGGCAACGTTATACTCCATTGCACTAGGTGAAAATAAAGTAGAAAGAGCAAGGTCTATTTTTACGCAATCCATAACAGTAGCAGTAATTATCGTAGGTGTGTTAGCAGCGATTTGTTTATGGAGAATAGAAGATTTAGCATACTTATTCGGTGCAAACGAAGTGATTTTACCGTATGCGTTAGACTACTTACACGTATTATTAATGTTTGGAATGATATACGTGTTAGAAAATATTTTAAGTACATTTATACGAAATGATGGAAATCCTAATTTAGCAATGGCAGGTCTAGTTGTAACGGCTGTATTAAATATAGTATTTGACTATATCTTTATATTCATCTTTGGATGGGGCGTAACAGGTGCTGCTTCAGCGACTATTCTTTCGGCAGCGATTGGTTTCCTTGTATTATTATCTCATTTCTTTAGGAAAAGTAGTATTTTAAAATGGACGAAATTCCATTTTGAGTGGGATACAGTTAAACAAATTATGATAATCGGTTTCCCGAGCTTTACAGCAGAAAGTACAGTAGCGATTGTAACGATTGGTTTTAATATTGCATTCGTTCAATATGCAGGAGAAGTTGGAGTCGCTTCTTATGCGATGGTGAATAGTATTCATGCGATGACATTACTACTATTCTTCGGTGTTGGAGCAGCATTACAACCGATCGCTAGTTTCCATTACGGCGCAAATTTGTCAGAGAGATTGCGCGAAGGATTAAAGTTCGCTGTAAAAATTGCGGTAGTACTTGGTGGTATTGCAATAATTGTCGGATTATTCTTCGGGAAATATATTATTGGTCTATTTGATGTCCAATCTCCAGAGTTATTGGAGTTAACATTAACGGGTATTAGCTTGTTCTTTATCCAATATGTATTTTTAGGCTATAACATTGTGTATGGAGAGTACTTCCAATCCGTGCGACAAACGACAAAATCAGTGCTTATTATAATGAGCCGAGGGTTATTATTTATTATTCCATTATTATGGATTATGCCAAAATTATTTGGGATAAATGGAATTTGGCTCGTTATGCCAGTAGCTGAAGTATTGACAGCGATTATCGTATTTACGATGAATCGTATGAAACATCCTGTTCCATTAAATATGGCGGGAGAGAAAGAAGCGATATAATGAAGAAAATCCCCTTAAGAAATTAAGGGGATTTTCTATTCTTTTAAACTAATCGCAAAAGATCCATCTGTTTCTTGAACAGACGCGAAAGCAACGCTTTTAATATTAGTGATGCCCTTTTCTTTTAATTCTTTATATAACCATTTTTCGTCTTTATGAATTAACTTTAAGTTATCGTATTGAATTTGCGAATCAACGATAAGGGCAATTGGTAATCCGGCATACGTAACATCTATGTTCAAATCTTTTGGAGTTAATGGTACAAGCTCACGCTTTGGTAAAATACTAATGGCTCCGTTTGCTTCTAAAATAGCGTATTCAATTTCATGAACACTTGGGTATCCTGCGACGCGAAGGTTAGAAAGTAGTTCAGCAATTGGATATCTACTTTTTTGTAAGTTCTCAAAAATAATGTCACCATGTTTAATTAAAATGATAGGATGTCCGAGAATGAAACGATTTAGTTTGTTTAGTAAGCTTAATTTTGTAAGAAGCAAATGCAAACATGTAATAACGACCATACCGAGAAAAGCTTGCAAAGCACCAGAGACTGGTATGGCCTGAAAAGCTAAATAAGATAAAAAGATAATAGCACCAAAATCATGAGGAGTTAGTTGTGCTAAAGCTGACTTACCGAGCATCTTAAGTGATAGTAAAAATAAGATGAAAAAGAACGATACGTTACATAAAAAGAGAAGCAATAGGGACACTCCTTCGTGCAAAGTTGTACTTACTGTTCCCGAAAGAAATATAAATATTACTTTCCGGAGGATAAATTAGGGTGAATTGGAATTTGTCTGTATACAAACAAATAAATGGATATTATCATGAAAGAAGCAAAGAACTTAGGAGTATATGGATATGAAAAAGAAAAAAATTATTAAGTATATGATAGGAATTATAATGGTTTGCGCCGTTTATGCGGGATTTTTACAATATAACATATATAAGCATGGGCAAATGAATGCTACCTACGATGCGGATTATATAATTGTATTAGGCTCGAAAGTAAACGGAACGACACCATCGTACTCATTGCAATATCGTATTGATGAAGCAGCTGAATATTTACAATCACATGAGAAAACGATTGCTATAGTATCTGGAGGGAAAGGAAAAGGGGAAGATATTTCAGAGGCATTAGCAATGAAGAATGGATTAATGAAACAAAAAATTGCAGAAGACCGCATTATAATGGAAGATAAATCAACGAGTACAGATGAGAATATTAAATTCTCAAAACCGTTAATTCCAGACAATATGAAAAAAGGAATGATCGTAACAAACGATTTCCATATGTTTAGAGCGAAAAAAATAGCAGCAAAACAAGGGTTACAATTAGAAGGTCTTCCGGCCGAAACACCGAAGCGAATTGTCATTCCATCGAATATACGAGAGTATTTAGCCATTACGCAATATTGGTTTATGAATCGAATATAGAAAAAATAATCCCGCCTCGAAATCCAGGCGGGATTATTTTTGATGAAAATCTTACAAAGATGTCATGTTTATGAAAGGTAAAGCGATAGTTTCTAGAATGGATTCCTGACATAATGAAGATAACAAAAACATTTAGAGGTGAATCGGATGAAAGGAAATAATATATTATCTTCACTATGTTACTTTAGTATCTTTTTTGCACCATTTTTACTGCCAATTATCGTGTACTTCGTTGCGGAGGATGAAGTGAAATACCACGCGAAAAAAGCATTTTGGTCACATATTTTCCCGTATGCGATTTTATTTGGTGGCTTAGCAGTATCCGGCATATATGGCTTAAGCTTCAATCAATCGGATGGTGCTGGAATTGGAATGATGATCACATATGCGGTGTTCATACTTGTAGGGATTTATTACTTCATTTGGAATATCGTAAAAGGTATTAAAGTTTTGAAAACAGCGTAATAAGAAAAGAAATAATTTGGTGTGAGTTTGCCGTTATTTGTCGGCAAGTCGATATCCCTTGTCGAATCGTCGATATATTCGAAAGATCGTTGATATATTTAAAGTATTGTCGATATAATTTCATTTACCGTATTGATAGACGTTTTAAAAAGAGCAATTCAAAAAGAATTGCTCTTTTTGTGCTTATAAGTTGTGAATATTGAAAAAGATATGTTAATTTTTCATTATGAAGAGAAAAAAGGAGTGTTTTTCATGAATGAGATTATACATAAAATGGAGCAACACGTTTCAGTTCGTAAATATAAAGAAGAATCAATCTCGAAAGATGTAGTAGAAAGAATGGTACAAGCTGCGCAGCATGCCGCTTCCTCACATTTTGTACAGGCGTATTCTGTTATATATGTAACAGATCAAGACCTAAAGGCTAAACTAGCAGAGTTATCCGGAAATCGTCACGTGAAAGACTGCGCAGCATTCTTTGTTTGTTGTGCGGATTTAAAACGACTTGAAATGGCATGTGAACAGCATGGTACAGAAATAAAGCATGAAGGAGCAGAAGATTTTATCGTTGCGACGGTAGATGCTTCACTTTTCGCGCAAAATTTAGCACTAGCAGCAGAATCGTTAGGATACGGTATTTGTTATATTGGTGGTATTCGTAATAATCCGAGGGAAGTAAGTGAATTGCTTCGTTTACCAGATAAAGTATACCCTGTATTCGGAATGACAGTTGGTGTACCAGATGAAGATCATGGAGTGAAACCACGTTTACCAGTAGCAGCAATCCTTCATGAAAATGGGTATGATGAAAAGAAATATGATGAATTATTAAACGAATACGATGAAACGATGAGTTCGTATTACAAAGAAAGATCATCAAATAAGAAAAACGTAACATGGACGGAATCAATGAGTTCATTTATGTCTAAAGAAAAAAGAATGCATATGAACGAGTTTTTAAGTGAAAAAGGATTTAATAAGAAATGAGTAAAAAGGCGGACCTGCATGTAGGTCTGCCTTTTTTGGAGGAGAAATAGGATTATCTTCGAATAAGTATAGGGGGAGGGGATACTATGAAAAAAGCTTTAATCTTTTTATTTGATGGATTTGCGGAATTTGAAGTGAATATAGCGAGTTTATTTTTGATAAGTAAGGAATTTGAAATAATAACAGCAACTGTAGACGGAAAAACAGTTACAGGAGAAGGTGGATTTTTGTGTCAACCACATGTCTCTATTGAGCATATTGAAGTAGCAGACTATGAAGTGTTTATTGTACCAGGTGGACATATTTTTGATCATTTAGAAAATGAAAAGTTGTTATCTATCGTGAACGAATTACATAAGCAAAATAAATGGATAGCAGGTATTTGTGCAGGGACATCTTTACTGCATGCATCAGGAGTACTTAATAAGAAGAAATTCTCAACATCATTAACACGAGATGAAAAACAATTAGCGCATTTACATGAATGGGAATATAAACAAAATAAAGATGTAACCGTTGATGGAAAAATAATAACAGCGGTAGGATCTGCGTACGTTGAATTTGCTACTGAAATAATGAAGCAGCTCAATTTATTTAATGAAGCTGAAGCGAAGGAGAACTTGCAATACTTTAAAAATGTAACAGAGGTTTGTGATGAAACGTTAGTATAAGTGAATAATTTAATTGTTAATACCTAAGTTCAGAATGTAGATACTCCTTTCTGAACTTAGGTATTTTATTTGTTATCATTATACATAGAAATAAAAATTAAGAAATTTTTACAAAAGTGATAGAAAATGAGAATGAAATACCAATAGTAAGTAAAGGCAGCTGCTAAAGGGGAATTGAGGAAGGAAGATGTTTATGATTTTCGATTCTGAAGAGGATTTAATTATAGCTATGAAAAAACGTGATCAAGATGCTTTGAAAGAAGTAATTGATCAATATGGAAAGTTAATTTTATACATTATTCATAAATCATTAAGTACCCCTATGGAGAAACAATATGTGGATGATTGTTATAACGATGTATTTACTGTCATTTGGTTTCATATCGAACAATTTGATACAGAAAAGGGAAACTTAAAATCTTGGATGATTGGTATTACTAAATTAAAGGCATTGGAATATAAAAAGAAAATATATAAAGAGAATAAAATCGATAAAGACGTAGAAATAGATACAGGTATTCATGATAGGTATGAAATAGAACAAGAAGAAGAGATTATGGAAATAGTTCAAGATTTAAATAAGAAAGATCGATATCTCTTTTTGAAGAGGTATATTGATGGATATTCCATTGACGATATTGCGAAAGAATTAAAAGTGACGGCGGATTATATATACAATCGAATTTCTCGTGGGAAGAAAAAAATTCAAAAACTGTGGAAAGGGAGTGTGTAATATGGATAAAAGATTATTATCTATGTTAAATGAGCTCCAATATTCAGAGGAAGAAATTGCACGTTTAGAGCAAGAAGCGAATGAGTCTATAAATGTAGATAAGTATTATGTGAAAAACGGGGAATTATTGAAGAAATTAACGGTGCAAATGTTGGAAGAATCAGTTCGGAAAGAGTTACAAGAAGGAGAAGAAATCGAGTGTGAAATATTAGTGGAAGAAGGAGGATTTGTTAATTCTAAAGTTATACCGAATATATTCACGGCAGGTGCTACTTTTTATTATTACATTGTTTTAACTAATACAAGGTTACAAATTGTAGCGTTAGATTGTTATTTTAAAAAGTTGAATGAATACAATGTACTAATAAACTCAATTCAAGCAGTTTCGCAACATAAAAAAATGAAAAATGTATATGGAATTAAAATAAATAACAATTATATACAATTAGGAAGTGAAGAGTATAATCAAAAATTAACAATTTTAATTGAAAAACTAAAACAATATGGAGTGAAAGAAGAGAGATATAAGGAATTTGAAAAACGTTGGATGATTTTTTTCAATGTCTTTGTAATAGTAATAGGTGGGATTTTAGTTTTAAAATATTTAATGTGAATATAAAAAGCGGCATAATAGCCGCTTTTTATCGTTTAGTTAGTATTTTATTTATGATTTTGTAGCTCTAAAATATGTTTTTTTTTGATGTAGACTACTCCACCGCACGTAATAATATAAAGCATCTATTATCTTGAAAAACGTACTTATAACAAATGCAAACTTTCAATAAGAAGATACATACCGGTGCAACTCAAAAGGATGTACGTAAATATTTTAAAAATCCGTTGATTGAGCCATTTAAAAATAATTTGTCCTATATACAAACCTAGAAATACGATAGGGATAGCATAAAAACTTGATTCCCAAATTGTTTTGTTTGTGCCAGTAAAGAGTATTTGAGTTAGTAGACTAATGAAATATATAAATAGATAAAAAGCTAAAGTGGTTGCTCTTAATTTCTCTTTTTTCGTATCAGTTCCTGTAAAGTAAAGTAACAGGGGTGGTCCTGGCATACCGATACTTGTCGTTAAAAGACCAGATAATCCGCCAACTATGAAATCTCTAGATTTTGTTGATTGAATCTTAAAGTTGCATATTAGCATCAACGTTAATAGTAAGAGTAGGATGCTAATTGCTAATTTAAATGTGTTGATGTTAATAGAAGTGAAAATGATAATACCAAAAGGAACACCAACTATACTGCCGAAAATTAATCTTTTCAGTAGAATAAAATCAATGTCCATTCTTATTTTCCAGATGAGTGATATGGAAATAATTAATGATAAAATGATATTTATTTGTATAGCTTCTTGTGGTAGAAATAGCATGAGTAAGAAAGGTGTTGCCATAATAGAAAAGCCAAAACCTGTACTTGTTTGTAAAATAGAAGCTACTAATATAATACATATGAAAATGAATATAATCTCCAAAATAGCCCTCCTACATAATCAGATCCAATACATATTTTAACATAAAGTGAAACTTTAATCAGTGAGGGCTTACTGTCCTTTAATACGGGGAAAAAGCGGCTAAATAGCCGCTTTTTATGTTGCAGTTAATATTCCAATGATGACCCGGTAGCTTTAAAATATTTTTCTCGTGAAGGGGTCATTACCCGGATTGCTAATAAGCAGGAAAGGAAAAGAATGAGTAACGAGCTACTGATTACAGTAATTTGAACGGAAAGAAATTGTGCGGATGCTCCAATTGCTAAAATGAAAAAGATTTGGATGAAATTTTTTATGGAATCAAACACGCTATCGATACGTCCTATCATATGTACAGGGATGTTATTTTGATAAAATGTGATAAAGCCAGTACCAGCAAATGATGAAGAAATGCCAAGTAAAATGAAACCGCCTGCCGCGACCATAAATGAATTTGAAAAGGCAAAAATTATATAGCCTATTGCTGTGAAAATCATACCGAATCCGATACAATGCTGAATTGGTAATCGTTTGGCAAAGAGAGAGACAAGAAATGAACCGAAAACGTAAGCAGCACCAGTTATACTAACAAGCATGCTATATTCCATGTCGGATAAAAACAGTACTTGATTTGTGAAAACAACTTCTTGTGAATCGAGTGCCATAGAAACAAGCATAGTAGCTTGAAATAAAATGAATATGAGAATGATGTAAGTTTCCGTTCGAGCGAATGAAAAAACTTGTTTCAAATCACTTCGTAATGTTTGTACGAAAGTATTTGCAACCTCTTCGTTTTGCTTTGTTTGTAGTGTAATGTTTGGCAAGAAGTAAATGAGAATGGTAGAAAGTAGAAATGAAAGTGAGTTGCAGTAAATAACAAAGGATGCTGAGTACGTGGTGAGAAGTATTCCAGCAAGGGCTGGACCGATAATAAAAGCACCGCTTGTACAAAAGTTATTCCAAGCGTTGAATTGAGTGCGTTCTTCAGCTCGTATGAGCATTGTTCTATAAGAAAATGAAGCTGGATCGAAAAATGATGTGGCAATACGAGTCAAAAAGATAAAAATATAAATGGCCCAAATAGAATCAAATAGTGGAATACAGCCAATAAGAGCTGCTCGAATTATATCTGTGATGAGCATAATGGACCGTTTGTTTAATCGATCGACTATACTACCAGACCATATTTTTGTAACAACGGTTGCAATTGGACCTACAATCCATAATCCTGCTACAGCAGCAGGGGAATTTGTGCTATTTAACACCATTAAATTGAGAGCGATGAGATACATAAAATCACCTAAACGAGAAATTCCTGTTCCCGATAATAATAATAATTTATTTTTCATGAGCAGCTGGACCTTTCTTTCATTGTTTTTTAATCTTGCAGGAAATAGCGTATTCCTCTTCGGAGTTTGATTGACGAGCGGTTTTGTTTTCCCAGCGTAATAAAACTTGTGAAACTTCCCAAGTAAGCTGTTGTAATTCCTCTGGAGTTAAAAATAAATGAGATACAATATGACTGCCTGTATTCGTTCCTTCTGTGCCGCTTTCTTCAATATAGAAATGAGCAGATTTTGCCTTATAATATTTTTCAATAATTCCTCGTTTTTCTTTCGTGTTTACTAATTCAAGTAACCCTCCATCATATAAAATTTGAACGTGATAATGTACGCTACCAGCAGATTTATTTAGTTTAGTAGCTACTTGCTTTGCAGTGAGTGCTTCGTCTTTTAAAAGATGAAGAATTTGAATGCGAGTTGCATTGGAAATGAGCTTCTGCTGCTCAGCTGAAATAGTAAGTCTATCGTCAAACATTATGGCATCTCCTTTCTTATAATCTAAATTTATTGTACATTCTAAAAAATTAGAACGTAAGGGAAATAAATCGCCTTTTTCCTTTAAATTTCGACATAAATAAAAATAGCATGTACATAAACATGCTATTAAGTGATAGTAGATTCTTCATTAAGTTTCCCTCGATAAAACAAGAACAGCCATATAAAACTCATAAAAATACAGCATATAGCTAACAAGGTACCAATAACTTGTGGAGAAAGAACTTCTAAAAGCCATCCTGTAAAAAACATTGATAACTGAATAAGAGATCCGTAAATGGAATAATGGAATGAAAAAACTTTACCCATCATATTGTCCTTCGTGTAAGTTTGAAGTAATGTCGTATCAAGTGGAACGATGATTCCTCCCGCTATGCGCATACAGAATAGAGTAATGATACCGATAATAAGTTGATCGGACAAAATGAATCCGAGAAAGAAAATTCCTTGTAGGAAGTAGGCCCAGCCAAATGCTTTTTTCATTCTTTCTTTATTATGAGATATATAAAGATTAACGAGGAGACTACCCATCATAAGCCCAGCCCCTTGAACCGTATATAAAATTCCAATGTTAGTGCTGAAAATTCTTTCGGCATAGATCGTTAGAAGTAGCTGATAAGCGCCTCCGATAATGCCCCATGAAATGCCGACAAGAATTAATGTTAAAATGATTTTTGTTTGTAATATGTATGTATAACCATCTTTTATATCAGTAAAAAATGCTTTTTTCTTGCTACAATTATCATGAGAAGGGACACTCATATTATAAATAAAATAGGCTGAAATACAGTATGACAGGCTGTTGATTAAAAAAGCGAACTCAATATGTAAAGATTGTGCAAGGATTCCGCCTAAAGAAGCCCCCATAATAGACATAAAACCATTCATTATACTAGAAAGAGAGTTAGCAGTTACGAAATGGTTTTGGTGTACGATATTTTTTAAGGTTGCTTGTTTAGCCGGCTCAAATAAACAAGAAAGTACGGATAAACATATATTAGAAATGAAAATAATTTCAATTTCATATAGTGCAAATAAGTAAGTAAGGACGATTATGCCTCGTAAAATATCGGTAAAAATCAGAATCTTCTTTTTAGAAAAACGATCTACAATCCCGCCTATGAAAGGACTAAGCAGAAGTTGAGGCAATCCTTTACTTATAAAAGTGAGTGCGATCATAAACGGAGATCCCGTTATGCTATAGATGAATGTTAATAAAGCTACAGTATGAAACCAATCTCCAAGTACACTTAATGTTTGAGCGTAAAATAGTTTTTTGAAGTTTTTGTTTGTTTTTAGAAGTGTTGAATAAGAAACTGACATAACGAGATTAATCTTTATGTAATGATGATGCTTGAACTTGTTTTTTCCACTCACTTACATACACTTTTTCCGCTGTAGGGAGTCCAACAGGTAATTGTGCAATCAATTCTAAACTATTTCCGTCAGGATCGTTAAAGTATACGGCGGCATGCGCTAATTCTGGAAAAACAATCGGTTCAATTGGTTCCATTCCGAAATCTTTTCGTGCTGAAATACCTTTTTGATTTAGCCAATGAATCGCATTTTCTAAATCATGTAAGCTTACTTGAAAGGCGATGTGTCGTAAAGAGGGATGATAATTAACTTTGTATTCTGTGCCTTCCCAAAGACCGAGCCAACTTTCATTTTCTTTAATCCAAAAGAAAGCAATATCATCTCCTCTTTTATATAATTTCAGTCCAAGTGATTCATAAAAAGGTATTGATATCTCTAGGTTACGGACAGGTAAATGTGCTTCGTAAAGACCTTTAATCATTGTAATCCTCCTTAGTAAAGTATTTCTTAATTTCATAGTAAACGTTTTTTTATTAGTTAAAATCGCAAAAAAGAGGGATATCACTTCATACGAAAGTATGAAAAAACAGCTCAAATATGAGCTGTTTTCGTATAGTTTTTCGTTCATTTGTTAAGGATAGGATATATTAGTATCCGAATCCGCCGCCACCCCAACAGCTACATCCGATGATGATTAGAAGGATGAATAGTACGATAAGCAAAGCAAATCCACCGCCGAAACCAGCGCAACTTCCACCAAAGCTCATATGTTTTCCTCCTTTTGAGAAAGTTAATCTATATAATTCATGGACTACTATATACAGTATGTTTTTTTATGGAAAAGGAGCCAGTCTCTTTTGTAATTAGACAAACGCCTGTATGGTCATTTTGATTGTATGTTTGGCTAGGGATATGTGAAGAAATCGTTACATATTTTGCGATTTGTTCATGGGAAAATATAAAAATTGTAAAAAAAACCATTTTTATATTTTTTTATGAGAGGATTTGTACTATAATTTTACAAGTAATATTATGGGAAAAGGGAGTTTTAGTAAAGAGATGGAGATGGGAAAATTACACAATAAAATAGAAAACAAAAAGAAAGAGTTAATTCAACTCGTTGCTAGGCACGGATTGGAACATGATAAAGTTTTGTTATTTAGCCGAGATTTAGATATACTTATTAATAAGTTTATGAATGTAAAAGATAAAGTACATAAATAAATAATTTGTAGTTTTTTATATTAAGATATTGCACAAAAAGGAGAGAACAGTATTTGGAACATTTACAAGAAGAGTTATATAAGCAAATAAAAGAAGAAAAAGGTATTGTTACAATATTTTTAAAGAGTGGCGTTAGAATAGTAGGAGAAGTTGTTGCGATAGACAAATTTACTATTTTAATGTTAGTTGATGGAAAACAACAACTGATTTATAAGCAGGCTGTATCAACGATAATGAAATAAGACA